>QMRV01000322.1 GCA_003649445.1 Thermoprotei archaeon
AGCCATGGAATAAACAGCGCATAAGCTACAATACTATATAGTCTTAGCGAAGTGTCTACTCTAGTGTAACATTTAACGCCAGCAATAGTTCCAGTGGTTAAACCTATTATTATACTTACTAGGAAACCGAAAATTGTTAACTCTATTGTTGCAGGCAAATGATCTAATATTTCAGCGAGAACAGGTCTTCTACCCCAGATAAGTGACCTACCAAAATCACCTCTAATAATTCCAAGAACATAATCTACATACTGAACATGGTATGGCTTATTTAGCCCAGCTTCCTCCTTTAACCTCTCAATGTATTCTGGAGGAGCTTTCATACCAACCATTGCCGTTATGGGGTCTCCAGGCATAACTCTTAGAATTATGAAGACTATAGTCAACAAGGTAAATACTATAGGTATAGTCATAAGCGTTCTAACAATGATGTATGTTCTAAGAGTAGTCATGAATAATCACTTTAAGTATGTTATGGGAAAAAAGTTTTAAACTGAAGTATTTTAGCTTTCTTTACATCCCCCCTATTCTTTCCAGTATAGTAGCCAGTATCTGAACAGCATTGTTGCATCCAGTACTATTCCGCCAACGTTCTTCTTAGCTGCAACGAATAGTTTGCCTTGTATTAGAGGTATTATTGGTACGTCTTCGGCAAGTATTTCCTGCACTTGTTCATAGTATGGTGTTCTTTCCTCTATGGTTTCTTTCATAGTTGCTTTGTCAAGTAAGCTATCTACTTCTGGATTAGCGTATCCTGAACCAGTCCACTTATTAGCAGCACTATGCAGGAATGGTGTTGTATAGTCGTCCGGGTCTATGTAGTCTGGGTACCATCCGTACAGTGATAATTGTAGTGCTCCTTTACGTGTAAACTCCAGATACTGGGTCCATTCAGCACTCTTAATAGTTACTTTAATCATTCCCGTGGCTTCAAATTGCTCTTTAAGAACTGCTGCAAGATCTTTTTCAGTATCACCGTAGTGTGTTGGCGTATACCATAATTCTATTTCTAATGGATTATCTTCACTATAACCTGCTTGCTGCAGTAGGCTCTTAGCAAGTTCTAGGTTTGGTCCCTCACCATACTTTTCCTTGAAAACATCTTTGTGGCTCCACATACCTTTAGGTATGAGGCTGTATAGTGGCTCCCATGTGTTCAGGTATACTCTTTCACAGATATCTGCTCTATCAATAGCTGCTGCTAAGGCTTGTCTAACGAGTTTATTGTCTGTTCCAGGCATTTGAGTGTTGATTATTATATATCTTATTGCTGCACCGGGAACTTCTACTACTTGAATATCTGGGTTCTTCTTTAGACTTTCAATGTCTGCTGGGTTTAGTGTTCTCCATGCAATATCTATTTCTCCTCTTTCAAGAGCAAGTCTTAGCGTTGTTGCGTCTTTAAAGAACCTTATAATAACTCTCTGAATCTTAGGTTTCTCACCATGATAATACGGGTTAGCTTCCAATACAAGCTCTTGATCTCTAACCCACTTAACAATCTTATATGGTCCTACACCACCTGCTGTTTGATCGCTATCTATCTCGTCAGGTTTATAGTTTGGATGAACCGGGAAGTATGGTGGTGTCGCTAATAATGCTAGGAAGTAAGATACAGGCTTCTTCAGTATGAATTTAACGGTGTAATCGTCAACAGCAACAACATCTTCAACAAACTCCGTTACTAGCCAAGCCGGGTCTCCCTGTATTTTCATAACTCTCTTAATACTTCTAACAACATCATGTGCTGTACATGGTGTTCCGTCAGCAAATTTGAGATCCTTCTTTAGATGGAATATGTATACCTTACCTCCTTCCTGAATTTCGTGAGACTCTGCAATACCATATGTAAGTTCGGTTGTTCCAGGCTTATACCTCATTAAACCCTCCATAACGTTGTTAAGTACTTCCCATGTGAAGAAATCGTAGGCGTTAGCAGGATCCAGATCGGTGACCTTGTCAGTAACACCTATAACTATTTGGGAAACTGCTGGGGTAGGTGAAGGACTAGGACTTGTGGTCAGCGATGGTGTTGCCGTGGGTTTAAATGTTGCCATAAACGCAGCTGCTATTGCTAGGAGGACAATGGCTGCTATGATTAATGCTTTCATGTTCAGTAACATAGCTTTCCTCATAACCTATACACACCTATGCTTATCTTAGTATTTTATGCTAAAGTCGGCTAAGCCTACCTAAAAATTTTTCTCATTAAAACCTAAAGACCTTTAACTAAAATTTAAAGAAACGACCTTACACCATAATACTTTTTAGCGAAAAAGCAATTTGAGTTGCTGTTCTAAGTTTCTCCCTTAAAACACCTATTTGAGGTCTATAGATAATGATCTCCTTAGTCCCCTCCTTAACCTCCAATCCAAGTACTTTAGCTACTACTTTAACTTCCATTTCTCCTCTAACAATAGCCGCTCCTTCACCATAGCTTGGATTAAGCTCTATAATTATGGGTAAGAGTATCTTATCCCATTCGTCCTCAGTAAGCATGTTCTTCAGAAACTCTAGTTCTTTACGTCTGAACATGTGTATTGTTCCATCTCTACAAACTACGTGGGGGTATTTTTCGGAAAGAAGCTCCTTAAGAGTCTTCTTAGTGTAAGGCAAGTGAACGTTAGCTAGTCTTAAAAGCTCTTCTCTAAGCAGCTCTTCCCACAATATTTCTCTTTCACTCATTCTCCACGCCTTCTAGCTAGGAGAACTTTAACTCTCTTAAGCCTAGCTCTTTCCTCTCTTTCTCTCTCCTCAAACTTCATAGATAAGTACTTAATAGTTGCTTGAATCCTAGGTATTAAAATATGCTCAAGAACATTAACTCTTCTCCTCATCTTCCTAATTTCAATACCTAGTCTTTCAAGTGCTTTCTCTACTTCAGCGAGTTCTATAGATAGTTTAAGTAGTTCTTCAAATCTTCTAGATGCTTCATCAATGTATAGTGAAGTATCTGATAGTATGTATCCTCTTTCACTAAG
>QMRV01000323.1 GCA_003649445.1 Thermoprotei archaeon
CAAAAGATCAGACTTAGTAGAAACAATAACATGCTGTCTCTTCTCGAGACAAATCTTAAGCAAACGATAAGACAACTTAAATTTCTCTTCAGCAGGCTGAAAAGGATCAGTCAACGCAGACAACCGGAAAGCAGGAAGCTTAACACCATTTTCACGTACTCTATCAAGAAACTTCCCGAAAAGCCTAGGATAATTAACCAGAACAGTCACACGACTCGAGTAGAAAGGCAGATAGCGCGTATAGCAGTACACACAGCCATGACTACACCTCATAAAAGGATCAAGTCGAAGAACAGAGTAACAGTAAACACTCATAGCAACACTAGGATTAATAACAAGCCTACCATCAATAGAGCCCAATTTCTCCACAGCAATATTACCTCCTATACTCTCACTAATATAGTAATCTAATATGAAGTATCTTTTCACCTAAATATTGTGTGAAGAAATCTATAAGCTTCTGCATGGTCATTAAGTACAAAAGAAGTTTCATGAAATAATTAGTTTATAGAGCGGCGAAGTCTCGTAATTGAGTATTTCTTTCAATATATTTAATCTTTTTTGAGTAAATATTATAGTATCTTCTTTAATACTATAGTGAATCACTCCCATCTTAGATAATTTTTTCAGCCACAAGAGTGCTAAAGCACTAGAACATTTCAATTTATCCGAAATCTCTGAAATTTTTAGGATATTTCTTTTTAACAGAAAGTCGTAGAGACTACTTATAAAATCTATTCCGATACAGCATGGGGCGCCTCCAAAAGACATAGCTTCAAGCATTAAGATAGCCTTATTGAAGTTGTAGGGAGGAATTGAAATTATTTTCTTACCTAAATCTGTTAGATGCCATTTTCCATTATGCCATTCAATAAGACCCAGTATTTGGGCCCATTCAACACAGTAAGCTTCACATGAAGAAAAATTCTCGACAATCTCAATTATATTCTCAAGTAATGCTTTCTCAGCAGGAGTTAAGACTTTATATGAATCTTTAACTAATCCTTTTAAACATATCTTCAAGTATTTTTTAGCTTGATTCTTGTCTATTTTCAGATCATTCACTAAATAACAATAAGCACACATAATACCATACTCATACTCGTAACGACTTGAGAGTATTTCGTCTAAATATATTGCGTCTTTTTCATGCTTACTTATCAACGAATCCTTAGCAATATTTGATATAAGTTCTTTAGCGATTTCATGTGCCTCATTTATTAAATAAGGAGAATAAATATCAGATCCCATAGAAACGCGAATTAATAGACTTCTAAGTTTACTTACCATATAGTCACCTCAATAAAATCTACAATTGATTGATATAAATTTTCACAGAAGCCATTCTTCTTAATAGAGCTCAATATTTTAACGGCTTTTAACATCTTTTGCACACTTTCCGACAACTGTACTAAATATTGATAAAAGTACTTTTGAACATACAGAAGAGTCAACATTTTCGGAAACTATTTATTCAAATAAATTACGCGAACTTTACTGAAATTCAACTCTGAAACATCGACCTTCTATAACAATAGCTGATTCATTAGAGTAATATAACTTAAGCATAATTAACTGCCGAAAATCTAATAAGAATTTTATAGAAAAATATTAAGGAATATGAGAGTGAATGAAATTAAAGGTATTCTTGATAGATTAGTCTTTAGTAATGATATAGCTTCAATAGATGTTATTTTAACATTCGCGTATATTTCAAATAAAATAAGTGAAAGCGGATTAAAGGCATGCAGAAGCCTCATTGAAGCTATTTCTAGAAAAGTTGCTGGCTATAATTTAAAACTAAAACATGAATTGTCTGAGAGAGAATATGAAGAAAAGCTGAAGATAATTGATGAGCTTTATCTTCAGAGCTATGTTACTTTTCATGAACTAAAAACTTTATTGCCGATAATAGAGAGCACTGTTAATAATTTACTTCAAAAGGATGCTAAGAACAGGCTAAAGGCATCTAATGAGCTTGAGAGAAAAATTGCTTTATTTGTTTTGAGGAGTTTACCAAAGATTGTTAAATTAGAAGAAGGTATACATGAATATTATTTGGAGAATGATCGAGTTAAAGAGTTAACTTTAACATTTAATAGAATGTTTAGAGAAACTCTGCTTGCAAAAAATGTTCTTAGCGAATTAGGATATGATATGTCAAGACATGTTTTCTGGGAACTTGGCGACACTGTTGTAAAGCTAGGACTTGGATACTGGACACCATTTGTGTCAGGTAGCGGTAATGTAAGTGTAAATCTATCAATTCCTAAGTTCCTGTATGAGGTAATGAAACTTAATGAATATTTACTCCCTAAAATAGAAGATTTTGATAAGAGATTCGAGGAAACTTATAAAATGTTAAGAGAGAGTAGAATTGATGAGGAAATACATGAAATATTTTTAGCAAAAATTAGAGAGCATGTAGAAATTAAGTCATATGAAGTGCCTATAATCAGAAAGCCTGTATGTGAAAATGACCTTTATTTCCTTATTGGAAGATATTGGAACATAATAAAAGAAAAAATAGGCCTCGAAAATATAGTCTTTGTCGATAAGCATTGGGATGCTGAAGGAATATACAAAGGGAGGAAAGTGAGAATTGAAATTAAACTTGACGCAGGAGATTTCGACAAAGATCCTGCTAAAATAGATTTGCTAATCTGCTGGAAGATAACACCAAGTAAAATAATAAACAGAGTATTACGATCTGAAGAAATGAAGAAATGTTTAAGGAAGTTAAATAGTCATGCCAACCATACTAGAGATTTTGTAAAGGAACTATTTAGATGTCTAGGTATTGAGGTAATAGAGCTAAGTGAGATATTAAAAGCTAAGATTTCTGAAAATCTCTTACGGAGCTAAATAATAAATAGTTAATATCTCATATAATGGAAACTTTATCTAAATTCACATGATATTTTATCCCATTAAATACTAGTTACTACGATATTTTCTGAATAAATTTATAAGAA
>QMRV01000324.1 GCA_003649445.1 Thermoprotei archaeon
GCAACAGAGGGTTGCAATAGCTAGAGCACTAGCAAACGACCCAGCAATAATACTAGCAGACGAACCAACAGGAAACCTAGACCTAGTTACTGGCCATAGGATAATAGAGCTAATGAAGGAGTTGAATAGGGAGAAGAATGTTACTGTAATTACTGCTACTCACGATTTAAAAATGATAGACGTAAGCGACAGAATAGTATGGATAAGAGACGGAATGATAGAGCATATAGAGAAGAGAGTTGGCGTAGAGCTAACTGAGGAGGAGCTTAAACTAGAGATTTAGGCTCACCTAATGAAAAACCTAATTTAAATGTTAACCGAATCATTTATTAACTTCTTTTACAAGCTAGTTGAGATGAGGCGACATAATGCTTAGATTCTGCCCCAAATGTAATAGCCTAATGGTTCCTAAGAAGATTAACGGCAAAGTGTATTTAGTGTGCACCTCATGTGGATATCGTATTCAGCTTAAGGATAAAATTGTACTCGCAACAAATGTATCGCCGGATAAGCATTACAAGATAGGAGTAATCGAGCTTGGATTGAGGAAAGTTAAGAAGGATGAACAGGAAATATACAGAGATGAATATTACAGCATATTCTTAGACACGTATGCTGAAGAATATGAAGAAGGATCAGAGGAATAAGTCTTCCAAATAAGCAATTATTCTTCCCTTACCTTCTAAACTTTTAATTTCCTCTAAGTTATCAGCATTTAGAACTTTTATCTCCATTCCAGTAGGGCATGGACTCTCGCCTTCTATTCTAGCAGCTACTACTGATGATATGTATTTGGGTAACTTATACTCTATATCAAGGGATGGAGGAAGCGCATCAAACGTTAAGAAGTAGACTTCACCTATCCCTTGGATATTCCATTTACGTAAGGAGCCTTTAGGCTTCTCGAGTATGGTGATAAAGGGCTTGAAGGGACCTATTATAAGGCGAACGTTATCTAATTCCTTATAGCTAAAGAGGTACCTTATTTTAAGGTTCTTATAGGGGTGATCTTCTTCATATATTTTATTTTCTACCTTACATTTTAGATTCGCGCTTAAGAAGCTACCTCCTACATCTAAGTGTACGGAATAAAGGTATGAAATATGACCATTTATGAAGCGTACATCCCTTGAGGGTCTCCAGAAGTAGATATCATCTTTCTTAAAAAGCACGTCTGGTCGTGAGGATTTTATCACTAATTCCTTAGGTGCTTTAAAGGAAATTACTATATCGGAGGGTATGGATGTTTCGTATACTATAAGCATACGTCTAGGCGTAAATTCCCTATGTAAATTACCCTCAAGGAACCACGTTAAATTAGACATTAGATCACTCACTACGATAAATAATTATTAAAGTTACCCATTAAGCTTTATGGTATAGAGCTATGGTAAGGGTAGCAGTAATAGATAGAGATCTATGTAGACCGAAGAAATGCAACCTAGAGTGTATAAGGTTTTGCCCAATGGTGAGAACAGGAAAGAAAGCTATAGAGTTTGATGAAGGGATTAAGGGGCCTATAATACACGAGGCATTATGTGTAGGATGCGGTATATGTGTTAAGAAGTGCCCTTTTAAAGCAATACATATAGTGAACATACCCGAGGAATTAGAGGAGGAATGCATTCATAGATATGGCGTAAATGGTTTTAAGCTCTATAGATTACCAATACCTAAAAGAGGAAAAACTTTAGGTATTATAGGTCGTAATGGTGTAGGTAAGAGTACCGTTCTTAAGATACTAAGTGGAAAGCTTAAACCTAACTTAGGTAATGTCTCGGAAAGCCCGGATTGGGATGAAATAATCAGGAAGTTTAGAGGGACAGAATTACAGCCTTACTTTAAGGCACTTGCAGAGGGTAAGCTAAGAACCGTGCTAAAACCACAATATGTAGATCTATTACCTAAATTCATTAAAGGTAATGTTAGGAAAGTCCTTAAGGTAGCTGATGAATTGGGCACTGCCGACGAATTAATAGAACAACTTGAATTAAAAGAGGTATTAGATAGGAACCTAGGCGTACTCTCAGGTGGCGAACTACAGAGATTAGCAATAGCCATTACACTATGTAAGGATGCTGATGTGTATTTATTTGATGAACCTTCGAGTTTCTTAGATGTTTATCAAAGGATGAGGGTTGCCAAAATTATTAGGAATATAGCTCTTAAAGGGAAAACAGTAGTGGTCGTAGAACATGATTTGGCAGTTCTCGACTACATATCAGATCTCGTTTCTATAATATACGGAGAGCCAGGAGCTTATGGTATAGTCACAGAACCGCGAGGAGTACGTGTTGGCATAAATGAGTATCTTGATGGATATCTTCCTCAAGAGAATATGCGGATAAGAGAATACAGAATAACGTTTGACTTAAGGCCCTTAGAGAGGGAATGGAAACCTGAAGAGGTCATGTTTAGGTGGCCTAAATTACGGAAGAAGTTGAACTCCTTTGAATTATTTGTTGAAGAGGGGGAAGCGCATATTGGAGAAGTCATAGGGTTATTAGGGCCTAATGGTATAGGGAAAACGACATTTATAAGGTTGCTCGCTGGAGAACTTGAGCCAGATGAGGGATACTCACCTTTAGAAGGAATTGAGATAAGCTACAAACCACAATACATAGCATCCGACATCGAAGTTAGTGTTGAAGACTTTATAAGAAGTAAAGGTGATGAAAAGGCATTATCCGATAACTGGTTCCTATCGGAAGTAATAAGGCCATTAGGCATAGATAGGCTACTGGATAGGCAAGTAAGTGAACTCTCAGGTGGAGAACTCCAAGCAGTGTATATAGCAGCGTGTCTAGCTAAGGATGTGAAGGTCTATTTAATAGATGAGCCATTCGCTTATTTAGATATAGAACAAAGGTTTAGAGTTGCTAGAGCTATACGCCATGTAGTTGAAGCTCGAGCTGCAGTCGCATTTGTAGTAGAGCATGATATAATAGCTCATGATTTCATAGCGGATACA
>QMRV01000325.1 GCA_003649445.1 Thermoprotei archaeon
AAACAGTCTGCTGCTAAAGCATAGTACTCCTCTCTCAGAAAGTTTACCCCTTTCCTAAGGTCGTCTATTACGTAGTATAAACAATATTGTTCAGGATTATCTACGATATGCCTTGTTATATTAGCACATTTTAATATCTCTAGAGTCTCTTTCTTTAACTTATCAATATCAACAACAACTATAGGCAATGTTGAAGTTTTTGACTTCTCAATATTTAATAATGTAAGTTTCGCGCAAATTTCAGCTTTCTTAATAATGTTTCTTATTTTTACCCTGTTATGATCCAAGAAGATACCTATGCTGGCAAATAAAATTAGTGGAAAAAGTAAAGTTGCATTTAATATCCCGAGATAAAGGTTTATAAAGAATAATAAAGATGTAATTAGTGTCATAGTCAATAATGCGTACGAACCTATGGTTCTATTTTTGAAAGAACTCTTTAGGTAACCTATGTATTCGTCTAACTGTTTAGCAAAAGCTTCTGCTATTTTTTGATATTCTAATGTTTCTTCCCTGATTGATAATTTCTTTAGGTAATTGAGACATCTATCGTATTTTGTAGTTTTAAGCGTTCTTAATTTAGAGAATTCTTTATCAATATCCTGAAATATTTTGTTAAGTTGCTGCGACATTTCAGTAAATGTTTTTACCTGTAGTCTAATTAATCTTTTTCTAAAAATATTTCGATCCAATGTTATGATGTGATTAAATAATTTTTTCTAACTTCTCTATTATTATGTCTATGCTTCTTATTCTTTCTTCTTTTCTTTTTGCTAGGCATTTTAGTATTATTTCGTCTATTTCTGGCGGTATTTCTGGGTTTATTTTGCTTGGTGGTTCTGGTTGTTTGTTTAGTATGTTGTTTATTAGTGCTGCTGGTGTTTCTGCTTCGAATGGTAGTTTTCCTGTTAGTAGTTCGTATAGCATTATTCCGTATTGCCATATGTCTGTTCTCCAGTCTACTTGGCCATACGTTGTTGGGTCTATTTGTTCAGGTGCTGCGTAGGCTAGTGTTCCTTTAAATATTCCTGCTGATGTTCTGCTTGATGCTTCTAGGAGTGCTTTCGCTATTCCGAAGTCTGTTAGTTTTGCTGTGTTGTTTTTGAATAATACGTTTTCCGGTTTAATGTCTCTATGAATTACCCCCATGTGGTGGGCGAAGCTTAGCGCGTCAGCTACCTCATACGCTACTCTGAGTTTTTCTCTTAACGTTAGCTCTTTTTTCTTCATTAACTCCCTTAAGTTTCCTTGATCGCAGAATTCCATGACAATGTAGGGTATTGGTTTTGCACCGTACTCTAAAACTTTAACTATGTTTCTATGTTTAAGCTTACTCCATATTTCTGCTTCATGCAGAAAACTACATATTTCATCTTCTGTTAGCGTCTCATAGAGAGCTATATTAGGTATTTTAATTGCTACTATGCTGTTGTCACTTAACTTACGTGCCTTATATACTAAGGAGAAACCTCCACCACCAATAAGCTCCATTAACTCGTAGCCTTTAATGCTAATAGTGGGGAATGATTTTTCAGGCTTAATAACAGTTTTAGCAATCTTGGGCTTAGGAGGCTTAACTGGTTTAGGTTTACCTAGGGTTAATTTGTAAACTAGACTGTCTCTTATTAGAACATATTCGAGTTCTCTATATTTTCCTCTAATCAATATGTTGTTTAGTGTTAAAGCTGTGGTAGAAGCTATGATTCCTATGTATGTTATCAAGGGTATTATGCTGTTTATTTTGCTTAAATACTCGAGTGAAATGCTAGGTCTAAGTACAAGACTAGTTATACGTATTGATGTGAGAAAACCTATACCTATAATTAAGCATCCTAAGATGCTTTTAACTAAGCATCTAATGACTATGGTTGCAGGAGTTTCCTTCTTAAACACCTTGTTAAGAACTCTTCTTATTATGCCATATTGTTCATACATTACTAGCGTTCCAACAATAACGAAAAATGTCCAAGGAAGTAACAAAGTATAAGGTAGTAACATTACGTTCAACTTCCTAACGTTTTCAAAAACAAGTCCACCATTTATGGTCAGATTTTTGGTACTTTCAGATATCCTACTATATACTACTAATGGATCTAAAGTATTCAAGGGAGGTTTACTGTATTCTAAAGGGCCTATGTTCTTTGTTTCAACAAGCAATATTGGTAAGGGGCCTATGAAAATACTGTAACATATGAATAATACATATAAGAGTACTGCAAAGGCTATAGTGCTTCCTTTGATTTTATTCCCTTGTAAGCCTATTAGTAAAGGTATTAGTATAATCGATGTCCAGTAGTGTTCTGGTGAAATGAGTAAGACTATGAACGATAAGGTAAATAGTATAAATGCTGTAGGTGAGAGGAGGAAAAATACTCCTAATACCATATATGCTGTCGTTAGCAGAAAGTACATTGTATTTTGATATATAAAACCCCAATAAGCTAAAAAAGTTGCAAGATATATGGGAAGCGTTATATCATATAGTGCTATAGGGGTTAGGAGCAAGGTTACGAGCAAGGTTAATAGTGGTGAAAACAATCCTCCTCTGAGTATTATTATAAATACTAAGGGAAGAACTATTAATACTCTAATTAGCTTGACATATTTCTTTCTTTCTTCAAACTTCGAACTCAACTATTTAAACCCTTTAAGCTTGACAATATCTAATGAATTAAATATCCTAAGTCAGATTTAACTGTTGCCTATAACTAACTTATTCTAGCATAACAGCTGAGATATAATCAGTAAGTTATGATATAGCCATGTAACATCTTCAATAATTACTTTATTGATTTTCCGCATTTTGGGCAGAATATTGAGTTTCCTGGTATTGTTTGTTTACAGTATGGACATTTTATTGGTTCTATTACTTTTGTGAATATGCTTCTTCTCTGTATTTGCCTTTCTTTCTCGTATTTTTTGGCTATTTTCACCGCTACTTCCATTAGTATGACTATTGGTAGG
>QMRV01000326.1 GCA_003649445.1 Thermoprotei archaeon
ATAAACCTCCTAATTCCTTATTCCTTCAGGTCAATAGTGTCTTTAAACATGCTTAAGTTATTCAACTCTATCAGGTTTCCTCTCTACTGGGTAGCTTATTATATTCTCTCTTCTAGCTTGATACTAGCATTTACGTACAGGAAATAAGATTCTCTGTTCTGCTCATAGCTAGCAAAGCCTTCTACTTAGCGTAAAGTCTACTGCTACGGCATCTATACTTAGAGCTCTTAGATGTCTTGTAAGCTGGTAGACATACTCTTCTACAGCACCCCCATGAATAGGCGGGATGCTTATAAGACCTGAAGAAATTATAGCAGCCCTCATTACTGAGCCTTCCCCAGCAAGCCTCTTATTAGAGACCTCATAACTTCTATCTCATTCTTAAGTTCTGCTCTATCTCTAGTTCTGGATAGGCTTTCTCGAATAATGTGTAGAACAGGGTTGTTTGGCGTATATATGGTATCGTAACCCTTCAAGATCAGTTGTAATCCGAAGTACTGTTCGTTTCCGGGAGCCCTTTTCAGTAGGGGATGTTTAGGAAACCATACATCATAGATGTACTCTGATTTAAAACTCATGTTTACTCCTCTAAAAGGTAGAGAGAAGCATTGTCTATGGGGTATGTAAGCGCCATGAGCCATATTATGGCCTTCCGTTATATATACCCCCAATCTGTATTTCCTCAGTAATTGATGAGGCTTCTCGCGCCATGTTCTTATGAACCATCTATACAATCTAGTGCTAGGTAAGTCATCGGGTGTTGGAAGGATCCTAGATCGACTAAGGTCTAAATGTACGTCTCTGCTACTAATCCCCACAACTGTTCTATACAGCTTGTGATACTTTACCCAGCGCTCCAGCCATCTCTTAGGCAGTATCACGTCGTCGTCGGTAAACACTATGACATCGCCGTGAGCCTCTCTCTTACCAATGTTAAGAGCGTGTGTAAAGTAGCCCTCCTTCTGTTCAATAACTACACAGGGTAAGCCGTTCTCTCTACACAAGTCTTCTATAGTTTTGATATCGCACTCTTTAATAACCAGTACGATTTCGTAAGGCTTAACAGTTTGATGACTAAGACTCCATAGTAGATACTTTAAGTACTGGCATCCTTTACTAGGCACTATAACAGAGACTCGCATGTTTATTATGCTAGATCTTACTTTTCCTAGTACAACTTACTTAGGTATGTTTGCGCTATTTCATTCCATGTTTTTATTGGGGCTTTTATTACCAGCGCTAATTCTTCGTTGAAGGGATTTGACTCTGCTTCTAAATTCTCCGCTATTTCTTTCGATACCATTGCTGGTACCCTTATTGCTAGTGCTTCTGCTATGAATATGCTGTACGCTTCTTTGTTGCTTAGGTTTATGGCATATCTTGCGTTTGCTAGTGTTTCCAAGTATTTTCTACGCGGTAAGAAGCCTTTGAATTCTACGCCATTTGGATACAGTTTTTCCGCCTTCTTCTTTAGTTTCTTTTGGTATGGACCTTGGCCTATAATCGTTAGCTTCAAGTTCATTTTCTTGGAGAGCTTTATGGCTTCATCTAACTTCTTGTATTTTTCGATTCTCCCAGCATATAGCATGTAATTGCTTTCTTGGCCCCACCACCTGTAGGTGAATACGTCTTCATCCACGCCGTTCGGTATGACAACAATTTTCTCCTCGAATTCCGGATAATCTTTCAAGATCCTTTTCTTCTCGCTTTGGCTTACGCAATGTATAACATCAGCCATATCTAAGAGGCTCTTTACCCTTAATCTCCAGAAATTCCAAAGAATATTTCTGAAAGTGGTATGCCCTCCCCCATGGTAATGCCCAGTTACCACGAGCTTCCTACCCGGTCTCATCTTCCCGATCTTTAACCCAGCCGATACCGTGGAAACCGCGTGAAAGCTATGGACGTGTATCACATCAACTCTTTTAGCTAACTCGAGAAGCATCTCTTCGAACTTGCTCATTCTTCTCGGTATATGATATGCGCCACCGGGACTCAAAGTAGGCCACCTAATGATTTCCACGTCGTTTATGAATTCTTCTGAAGGCTTCTGAGAACGAGGTTCTCCCGCAATAACTACAACTTCGTGGCCCTTCTTAACTAACCTCTCCGCGACAGACTTCACTACGTACTCGACGCCCCCAATTTTTGGTGGATAACCCGGTGACACGAAAAGAATTTTCATTGCCGCAAGAGCTTTTCGCTCATGTGACTTTTAAATTTTCTATTATCCTAGCAATAAACGACCTGCTCATCCGCATACCATACTGGAAACCAATTGATGTATAACCGTTTTAAGCATCTTCACGCTATTTTTCCAAAGCCTTTTCTTCAGGAATGCACGAATCTTCCTTAGATCTACATCTATAGCAGAATGATAACTCTCGCTTAATAATTTTACATAGTCGTCTTTGCTATGAACGATTTTAACTAGGTTCTTGTGTAAAATGACCTCTGGTATGGGCGTAGATATAACTGTTAAACCTTGGGAGAGGTATTCCCATAGTTTGTTTGGTGCTGCGTAGTATGCTGTCGGGTTGTTTATGTCGAACGGTATTGTTCCTACATTCATCGCTGCCATGTATTTCGGTACTTCTTCATGTGGTACGATGTCTAGCCAAGTTGTTATCCTCTCCACGCCATAATTCTCTATCCATTTCTCTACTTTTCGTGGGTATCCTGTTTGTAGGTGTTTCCCTACCAATAGGAATTTCACCGGTATTCCATGCCTACGTGCTTCTGCTATGGCTTTTATTAGAGGTTCCACGTCGAGCCAGAATTCTACGCTTCCGATGTACCCAACCACAATGGTATCATCTTCGAATCCCAGTTTCTTTCTAATCTCTGCTCCATCGTGTTTCTGTAGAAAGTGTTCTGATATTCCGTTTGGGATTATATGGATATTTTTAGCACATACTTTCCTTGCGTACGTGGCGAGCGCTATACCGGGTACCGTAACCG
>QMRV01000327.1 GCA_003649445.1 Thermoprotei archaeon
TGAGGTAGACTATTCATGCATAAAAGACCTAATATAGTAGTTATTGTCATGGATGCTTTAAGATCACAAAACTTAACAATATATGGCTACAGTAAACCAACATGTCCTTTTATGAGCAAGTTAGCGTCTAAAGGCGTTGTCTTTGAAAACTTCTATTCAACAACTGATCAGACGGATCCTTCATTCACTACTATATTCTCTGGAAGGCACCCATTGGTGCATGGTATAGTCAGGCATGGACATAACGTTACTAAAGGAATGGTTAGTACGTTTTTCTCTACAGGAACAATGTTAATCTCCGAAATACTAAGTAGGAACGGCTATGTCACCGTAGGTTTAGACTGGCTTTCACGATGGCATAAAGTAGGATATAAATATTATGGATCTATTGTGGACCTCTCAAAAATATTCAGAAAACGCGCCTTTCTGGCTCGTATGCGTCCAGTTCGTTTACACAGGAAGCTTGTAGAATTCATAGCTAGTATTCCTTATAGAAGCGTTTATGAGAAAATAGCGTCCGGCATTATAAAGATTTCATATTTCTATGATAAAGACGCTTTCAACTGTTTTCACATAGCGAAAGAAATTATTAAAGAAATAGGTAAGCCATTTTTCCTCATGATACATTTATGGGATACACATACGCCTTACACAAACATTCCAAAGTATATAGTTAAAGAATTCTATGAAGAACCGAATGGGGAGAAAATAGAGGAAATGGTGAAAAGAATAAAGAATACAACATGGAGAAACCTAGTTCTCAGGGTACATTTAAGGGGTATAAAGTACGTTAGCGAAATAGAAGCAAAATATAATGCAGCAATAAAGTATGTTGATGAAAAATTACGTGAATTCTATGAATTCCTAGAAGAAATAGATATCGTAAACGATACGTACATCATTATTACAAGCGACCATGGAGACAACCTGGTAAGAAATGGAATATACATAGGTCATGGAGGTTTATTTCAAAGAGTAATAAAAGTTCCGCTAATAATTGTGGGACCAAAAATACCTTCGGGTAAGCGTATTAAACCATACGCTCAACATATAGATCTATTTACAACAATACTTAGCTTAGCTAATATTAAACACCCTAAAAACTACTATGTTTCCGGTAAAAACCTGCTCAAAGCCATTGAAACAGAAGAGGAAATACATGACTACTTATTAGTTGTTAGCTCTACAGCTCCGGAAAGATACGCCCTAATAAAAGATAATTACAAATACGTTTATTCTCCAACTAAAGAAAAAGCCATGGACAAATATGGCGGCATATGGTTTCAAAGCGTAAAAGAGCTCTATGATTTAAGAAAAGATGCAGATGATAGAGAAAATCTCGTACATACCAGTCCTGACTTAGCCTTAGAAATGGAAAGACGTCTTATGCGAGCAGTAAGGGAAATGATAAAAACACGGTTAAAGCTCATTATCAAGCATAAGGTTAAACACCTTATCTGATAGCGGTTATGTATATAACCTCATGGTTGGTAGCCTTGAAGAACATTTACAAGTGCAGGATATGTAGAAAATACATAGAAACTTCTCATCACTGTGGCGTGGAAGCAGAAATACTAATTGACGGTAAATGTAGAGAAATGCTTAGCAAACTTGTTTCAGGATTACTAAGGCACTTTCCTCATGAAGTGAATTTACCTATAAACAGTGAAGGTTGGGTAAAAATTGATGAACTCGTTGAGGCAATTAAGCTAAGATGGAGGAATAGGGAATTATACCAGTGGGTTACAAAGGAGCACATAATAGCCTTAGCCCTATTAGACCCTAAAGGAAGATTCGAAATAAGAAATAACATGATCAGAGCACGATACGGCCATACAATTCCTGTTAAAATAAATTATAGCGAAGACAATAAAGTAACGATACTATATCATGGTACATCTTCTACGAAGCTTAAATCCATACTGAAATCAGGAATAAAACCTATGAAAAGAATATGGGTTCATTTAACAACGAATATGGAAGATGCATTATCTGTAGCTAAAAGGCATAGAGGAGAACCTGTAATTTTAACGGTAAATGCTAATTGCTTAAGAAGTAAAGGTATAAAGGTGTTTAAAGCAACAGACACTATCTACTTGGTAAAACATGTTCCAGTAGATTGCATAGTGAACATTAAAACTCAAAAGCAAAAAGGGTAAAATAAATATAGGCTCTTGAGAAGGAAGGATTAATGTAAATATCAAGAGTAGGGGGGTATGGTTATGTCGCGTTCTAAACTAGTATTTACATTACTTTTGATTATTTCGTTACTAGTAGTTTTTACGATGTTCTGTACTACTGTTAAGGCTGTTGAATACGAACTCACATATTATTTCGAAGACGACTTTAAATACGCTAATGACACTGAAGCATCAGTAAACTGGTATATTTACAGGTCGACAGGAGACTCGTTTAACGAAATAGTTTGGGATCCAGTAAATACCTATGTTCATTTAGTTAAGCCTGCCAGGTATAAAGCGGCTGCTATTTACCTTAGAAACTTCGATATGGCAGACTATATTATGTGGAAAGTAGATTTCACAGCATATATTGGTGGTGGAACAGGAGCTGACGGTTTAGCAGTAGCTTTCTACCACGACTTAGGCGTTAGTTCTCCTGGATGGACTCTTGGCGTCTCAGGAATACCAGGATACTTTATAGAAATAGATACTTGGAAAAACGACTGGGATCCACTTGCACATCACATAGCATTGATGGAGTATTCTGCTGATACAGCGCCGCTCCATGTTTTTGCTCAAGGATTGAATATTAGAGGTAAATGGCTATATGTGAGTGTAACCTTTATTAGAGAAGTTGTAACAGACAATATTGCTCAAGGAAAATTAACCCTCATAGTATGGGATAACGCTGATCTAGTAAACAAGGAACCTGCAGGTAACGTGATAGTTAATGAAACAATAACCGCAAGCTTCAGCATGGATTACA
>QMRV01000328.1 GCA_003649445.1 Thermoprotei archaeon
AACATGTATTGGCTCCAAATTGTTTTCAATAGTTAGCAAAAAGTCTTTAACGTTGCTTTTAATTGACGTGCCGTTCTTCTGAATGTCAACGTCCTTGAACGTTATAGGTGTTCCTGAAACGGAGCCTATTGAAGCATAGTTTGGAGCAGCGTCGTCGCTTGACTTACCTATTAGCTCAACAGTCATTTTAGCTTCTTCTCCCTCGGCAACCTCGAAAGAAACGCTGTCCGCCTTGCATCCTAGAAGGACAAGGTGTTTGCTTATATCCACTAGGTTTACCCATATTGCTACTGATTTCGCTATATTGTCTATACCGTATCTTGCGAAAACCCAGTCTACTGGAATATACTCTATTGATACTGAAACAGCTTTCCTGCCTCTAAGAAGCTCCGCAACATCTCTGGATCCCAGAGCCCATATTTCCAATATTTCAGGCTCAATATCCATTGCTATTCTGCTAACGTATCCTGGCGGACTATAGGTTATTGAAGATGTGTCTGTTCCTTCGGGTTTTGTTCCGAAACTTGTTTCTTCGTAATAACCTACTTTTGTATTATATCCTTTCAAACTCACCTATATGCACCTTTTATATTTTTATATTGTAAATATTCGCTCCCTTAAACGGGAGTTCATTTCAAAATAAAGCGGAAAGCTTCAACAACGAAAACAGTGCGGAAAACCCCATGTTCTGGAAGGTCTAGTGTTCTTTTAACCGTAACATGCATGTAGAAGAACCCGTCGTTTTCCAAAGCAGAGGGGTTAACTAAAACGTTTTCAACCTGCTCTACTAAACTATCGCGGTCTCCATGAGATTTAGCGTAAACGTTTACGTCAGCGGTTTCCCTAACTAAAACCCTGTTCCCGTCGAGGCTTATTTCTTTGAATGTTCCTTCTCCTGGAGCAACAACTATGCATGGTATTTCAGCTTCTTTTACGGGGAAAGATGCTGAAACCTTAACCGTGTTCCCGTTTAACGCTATGTTCTGGTTTTTAAGATAGTTTATAAGCGCGAGAACAAGGCTTGTCATTTAATTTTCACCGCTAAAGCATTAATGAAAATTTTAACTATTTCCCCTCTGTTTTCTTCAACACTTCTCCTGAAAATATGTAGAGGCCTAGTTCCAGGGTGGTGAACGTGCTTGGCAAAATGTACTCCGTAAATGTCCTCCCATCTTAGGGCAAGGGCTTTTACAGGGTATATTTCATGCGGTGAAGTCCCGTATTCTAGGTAAACGTAGACAGGTGAATTGGAGCCTACAATTCTTTTCCCAGGCTCCTCTTTAACCTCCAATGTTTTAACTGTTTCACCTGTTCTGACAGGTGTTTTATCCCTTATAGACTGGTAGATTAGCCCAGCGGATTTGTTTAAACAGTAATCCAGTATTGAGGGAATGTTTTCAGCAATGCTTATCAGTTTCTTTTCAACCTTTTCGGCTCCAATAATTCTTATAGGTATGCTACTCACTGCTTAGCCCCCATGCTTTAACGGCAACTACGGAGCCTTTGTAATGTATTTTCTCCACTCTTCTAACAACGTATTCTTTATTGTCGTAAACTATGATGTCGAGTTCGGAAACATTAACCGTAGAGGGAAAAACAAATATGAGGATTTTTCTCCCTAAAACACCTGGCTCCTTAACCATGCTTTCATAGTCTTTTCTGCTTGGAACATGAACGACGGCTTTAACGCTTGACTCACTATATGAAACCGTTGGATGCCCGTATTCGTCTTCGCCGGTAACTGTTCTTTTCTTTAAAACGACGTCTACACCGTATTTTTCAATGGTGTCGTCGAACATTTCACATAACCGGTTTAAGCTTTATGAAAACGGACAGCATGTTATGGGTTTCTTCTCTTTTTTCAACTGAGGAAACAATCATAGGGTAAACGGGGAAATAGGAGAATTTAACGTAAACTTCTTCTCCAATATAGGACTTGAGCATTTCAATGTCTGAGAGAAAACTGTCCGAAACCTTGTTTTTAACCTCTATCTCAACCTCCTCCTCTACTTTACCTGTTGAAGCATAAACTAAACCGCACTCAGCACCTAGAAACCTAACCGCCCTAACACCGCCCTCATAGCTCCACTTAACACTTGAAGGATAAACGGTAACCTCGCCTATTTTAACAGGAGACCACTGTAAAACAGGGCTCCTAACCCACTCAGCCCCGTAAATAGTCCCATCATTACCGTTCCCACTCTTATCGTAAACAACATCACCTTCACCCTCATCCATAAGCAACCACAAAACCAAACCATCAGAAACAGGCTCATAAGGATTCTCAAAATTCCACTCAATCTCACTATCAGATAGTGCGCGGTTGTAGATACGGACAAAACCAATGAAGCCTTGGAAATATTGTCCTATTCTTAGTAATCTTTCACCGTAGTCATATACGCCGTACGTGTAAGACTTATATGCTATAACATTACTGTTATCTATTAACTCTATTTTTGAACCATCATATCGTACTAGGAAGTGATGCCATCCAACATCATAGACTAGGTCTTTAAATACTAGGCGTCTAGCATTTCCGTCAGCATCTGTTAAGAGAACATTAGTTACTGGATAACTTTTTTGCCAAAGCTCAACAATCCAAATCCACTTATCACAAGTCGATAATCTTATAGCATCCTTATCTTGCACCTCATCGGGGATTTTCTTCACATTATAGAAGAGAAACTCTAAAGTAACTTTTTCAGTTAGCAAACTATAGTTAAAGCTCGGAACTTCTATGTGGTTGTTTTCTCCGTTGAGATAGAGTGAGTATTTTGTCATTTGTTTTTCACCATAGGAGTTTTAGGGTTGTTTTTAGTTTTCCCTGGGTTGTTGGCTGTTCTGTTATTGTTTTCAGGTATGCTGTTATCCACATGTGGTTGTCGAATTTTACCTCTACTTTTCTGCCTAGCTTGTTTTTGAGGAAAGCAAGGGCGTAAACG
>QMRV01000329.1 GCA_003649445.1 Thermoprotei archaeon
ACATTATAGCTACTTGAACCGCTTCCTTAATACTTACTGGAATCCATGCGAAAACATCTGGAACAGAAACACCTAGAGTACCGCATATTAATGGATCGTAGTTTCTAGCAACAATTCTTAACAATTCTCCAGAAGCTAGGAGTGTTATTCCGAGATATGTTTCTCTAAGCCTTATTGCGGGATATGAAGCTACATAGCCTAGGAGTCCCCCCACAGCAGCACCGGCTAATAGCATTACAATAAACATGGTTATCGAAAGAGCGGGGTTTAAAGCAAGCTGATTAGTTACTTCTGAAGCGTAAAGAACGTTAAAGTTACAATAATTTTTCGAAGATAAGCCCATGAGGAAAAGTAATAATCTTGTAGTTGTTGCACCAACTATGAAAGCTCCTCCAGCAAAAAATAGTACTTTACCGAAGTTAGGTATCCCGGTATATCCATATTCTAAGTTTAAACTTATAGATAACATTAAATATATTGAGAAGAAAGCTAATAAGTCTAAGATGAAACGTAAAGGATCAGCTATTCCTACTATCATCTTTTACCTCCCCGACGGGGATTTTTAGAGAACATTACAATTTTCCTTAACCTTATCTTTGAAGCTAATCCTTCGGGAATTAGAAGGAGTGTAACAATTAGAATGATAAATGATAGAGCAGGTCTGAAAGCTGTTGGAACATTAAATGGAGGTTTAGCCAAGAAGTACATTCCTATAACCTCAGCAAAGCCGACAATGTATCCTCCAAGCATAGCACCATATATGCTCGTGAAACCCCCTAGAATTGAGGATGCGAATGTTCTTAGAAGCATAAACCACCCTATTTCAGGACCTGCAGTCATTCTAAACGGTAGAAAAACTCCAGCAATACCTGCGAGCCCTCCTGCAAGAAACCATGATACAGCATATACTTTGTTAACGTCAACACCTAATGTTTCAGCTAAACTCGGGTTTTCAATAGCAGCTCTCATGGCTATGCCGAACTTTGTCTTGGTTAGCAGCATATAGAAGGAAATTATCAGACATATTGAAAGCACCGTAGAGATTACGAATAAACAGGGTATGTCAAATGTACCTATAGTAATCGTAGAATCTCTAAATATGAAACCCCTTGAAATAACCTTGTATGTTTCAGATAATATATCAGCATAGATATGAAGTATTGATCTTAAAACTACGTCTAAAGCTATAGATGCTATCATTAACCCAACAATACTTGTACCTCTACTTGAAAGAGGCTTGAAGATAATGAGGTAGGATAGTAAAGCTACAGACCCCGATATTAGGAAAGCCATTGGAACGCTAAGGTAGGGACTTAGTTTCAGACCAACATATGTGAAGTAGGCTACATAAGCACCTATAGTCGCTAAATCTCCATGAGCAAAATTAGGTATTCTCAAAGTAATATAGGTTAGCGTTAAACCAACAGCTAACAGGACTAACAGATTCCCAAATATTATAGCATCAATTATTACTGTTGGTTCCACTGCTGATTACCGCCGTTAGCCTGTGTATTGTTGGAAATTTTCTAATTTTATACACTTAAATATGTTTCCTATAGATTTACTAAGAAAACCTATATATAGCTCCTTGTTTACTTCCTATAAAAAAATATAAAATATACGATGATGGGTGAATAGTGTAATGCAAAAATATCTAATTTACGTAGTAGTCTCGTTAATAATTGGTTTAATATTAGGTTCTGCTGCAACATATGCGTTTGCTGGGACTGCAGCACCGCTGCCGACAGGACTACCTTCTGAAATACCAATAGGTGCGTTACTGCCACTTACAGGAAAGCTATCATCGTTTGGGGAAAAGTGGAAATATGCTTTAGAATTGGCCGAGGAAGATATTAATGCGTATGTTTCTAAGCTTGGTCTTGATGTTAGATTCAAAATATATGTTGAAGATACTAAAACTTCTCCTGAAGGTGCTTTAGCAGCATTACAAACGCTTTCAGCTAAAGGTATAAAGCTTGTTGTAGGTCCAGCAGCAAGCTCCGAGGTTGCTGCTATAAAATCTCATGCTGATGCTAACAAAATAATTGTGTTTAGTCCATCATCTACTGCACCGCAATTAGCCATTAAAGATGACTATATTTTCAGAGCAGTTACATCCGACGTATATCAGGGTAGAGCTTTAGCTAGGCTAATGTGGGATAAAGGGGTTAGGAAAGTAGTTATCATATATAGGGGCGATGATTGGGGTGTAGGACTATTTAATGTCGTTAAAGAACGTTTTGAAGAACTTGGAGGGCAAGTAAAAGAGGTTAAGTATGATCCCGAAGCTCCTGAACTGTCTACTGAGGTTAGAACTCTTTCTGACCTTGTTAAAGAATTTGAAGCTGACGATGAAACAGCTGTGTTAATGATATCCTTTGAAGACGATGGAATAAACATATTGTCTCTCGCTAAGGAAGACCCTGTACTAACTAAGGTTAAGTGGTTTGGGACAGATGGAATAGCTTATTCAACTAAAATAGCTAAGCAAGTAGGTGATATTGTAGAGAGCTTAGGTGTGCTTGCAACTATCTATTTACCTGAAGAATCGCCGAAGAAAGAACGGTTTAAAGAGAAATTTAAAGCAAGGTATGGTATTGAACCTGACCCCTACACCTATAACATATATGATGCAACATGGATCTTAGCATTAGCTGTTCTTGAAGCAGGTAAGTATGATAGTGAAGTTATTGCTAAGGTTATTCCAGAAATATCTTCAAGGTACTTCGGAGTTTCAGGCTGGGTTCTCCTAGATGAAACGGGAGATAGGGTTGGAGAAAAATACGTAATAACAACTGTGGTTAGTGAAAATAGAGAGTACGTTTGGAAAGATGTAGGGGTCTACATAGGACCGCTAGATAAAGTAGAGTGGTACACATAAAAATAAAATCAAGTTCAACCTTTTTCTAACAATAAATAGCAAGGATGAATAAACGT
>QMRV01000330.1 GCA_003649445.1 Thermoprotei archaeon
AAGAAGCTCAAATCTTGGTACGACTGGGCTACAGCGAAATTGCGCTCTCTCGGCTACCCGATCCAGTTCTCAGTAGTCCTAATGCCGGAATACAGAATCAAAGAGGCTATTGTAGTCGTAGACAAAATCAAGAAAAAGCTAGAGTGGAACGGCTTCAGAAAATACATAGATGAAGTTGATGTAAAGATCATAAGGTTCTCTACTAAAAGCCCCGAAGACGCTAAAATGATGCTAGATATTTTCAGAGAACTCCTAAGAGACACGCTCAAATATGCTAAAGAAGAAGCAATGAGAAAGCTGAAAGAAGGCGAAGACTACACTAAAGTCAAGGCATATATCCAGAAAGTAGTGAGTAGAATAAGAAAACAAGACGCATTAAAGCTTATTGAAAGAGACAGCGAGTTAAAGCAACTCTATGCATCGCTAAACGTTCTTATGGCTGGTACTTAACCTTATTATTGTTTTTTACCATATTTGATAACCTACTGAATATTTTCTTTAGTTCTGCGTCTGTAACATATTCTATTCTCTTGACTATATCTCCTCTTACTAGTACTTTTGGTACCGTGTAGTCTCCTCTAATACTGTAGGCGTTGTAGAGGAAAATGTTTAGTGTAACAGGGTCTATTCCGGCGAGCTTTCCTACGTAGAGAGGACCATAGCTGTCGAAGACTACTACTTTCTCGTAGTCTTTAATAGACTTGAGTGTAACAGCTAGCGCCGAGAACTCTTGTCTAAGCTTATTCACAAAAGACGCTAGCTCTCTCTGGTTGCCGGAGTAAGGCTGGTTTACTACCTTTTTAACGTCTATCACAATTAACTCCGAAACTAAAAATCGTCCCCCTCATCCCCCAAGCCTTTTCCGCGGGGTGAGCTCTCATCGGGTCGGGGGCACGCTTATATAGCTTAAAAATAGTTTCTCTGGCTCTAGCCGCGGGCTCAATTATATGCCCTCTCTAGCCTGTGGGGGTGAGGAAAGAAGCAGACTATGATTACCTAGTACCTAAGCCAGAAGCATGCCCAGGCTGCGGTGGGAGAAGCTTCTTTTTTGACGAGTTTCGAGGAGAACTTGTCTGCACGAACTGCGGTCTAGTTTTAGCCGAACATATTATCGTTAAGGCTAGGTATAGGCAGTTTTCTCCAGCTAAAGAACGGGAGCGCGAAGAAAGGTTCCGGGAGCGCGTTGAGAAGAAAGCAGATTCTTTTAGGAGGAAGACTGTAGGCGAGTTCATTCTAGAAGTCTACGAGCTTGTACTGAGTAGAGTCTACAAAGAGAAGGGCGTAGAGTACCACAACAGCGTGCGCCAGCTCAAAAACTACTATAAGCCGAAGGAGCTCTACGAGAAAATAAACAAAGTCTTCGAAGAAGTTAAGAAAAAGTATCCTTCTTTTAGGCCACTCGACTCCGAGACTAAGGAGGAGATTTGGAGAGAGATCGTGGAGAAGCTTCTTGCATTAAAGTTTCCCCGCACGCTACTAGACTCTATTTCATCTAAACTCAAGTGCTATCCAGTAAACCTTTGGAGCGAGATTAGGAGAAAACAGGAGAAAGAGTACAAGGAGATACGCGAGAAGAGGAGCAGCGACTTCATAGTAGATGTACTGGAGACCGTTAAGGAGCATGCTCCTCCCTCGGTTTCTTCTCTCTTAGACTTCAGGAAGCTGACTTACAGTCTTTTAGTCGAAGAGGGGCTTCAGGCGCTCAAAAAGAGGCGTGTTAGGACTGTGGCTAAGAGGCTTAAGTCTTTTTTGAGGAAAGATAAGCGCCTGCTTTTAGTGCTGTTTGCTAAAGACCCCTATATGGCTAGGTTTGTGAACATGTTTGCTGGAGCCTACCACGATAAATACGTCTACGAGCTAGTAGAGAAAGGAATAGAGCTGTATTCGGGTGAAGTCAGGTACAAGAAGTACAAGTACTACAGAGAAGCCTGCATGCAGTACGGAGCGACGCCAGTGTCGAAGAGAAGGTTCAAGAAAATTGTGCGGGGAGAAGAGCTTAGAGAAGAGTCGCTTAAGCTACTAGAGTGGAATGAGTCTTTTTAAGTAAGCTTCTTTCCACATAATTTATCCGGAAGACCTTCTTTACAGTCTCTTTGAGGAAACCGGTTTGTTTAAGAAGAATTGATGGAAAGAATCGGGTTAGGTAATGTTTCTTAGAGCCTACTTTATTTATTTACTCTAGTTCTTTTAGTATTGCTTTAATTAATGTTTTTGCGCTGGGATCTACTAGTATTTTTGCTTTAACCGCGTTGTAGAATAGTTCGTCGTTTGCTATTATTTTGGCTACAATAAAGCGGTTTAAGTCTCCTGTATAGTCTTTAAAAAAGCTTCTAATGATTTCTCTCAAGGCTTCCGAGAAAGAAATGTTCTTGGTGCAGGCATAGTTTTTTAAGAGCTCGTATAGGTCTTCGTCTAGCCTAACTGCTATCTGCTTCTTCACGCTAATGCTACGCTTAAATACAGTGTTTTACGGTGTAGTGCGCCTTCAAGTGAAACAGTATGAGTGTAGTACGCTATCTGAAGATGTAGTACGTTGTTGTATTGGGTAGTTCTTTTAGTGTGGCTAGTGAAGCTTTAATTGTTTTGCCTGTTTCCCATGCGTAGAAGCATATTCTCTGCAGGTACATGTATTTGGCTTGCTGTGAAGCCACTACGATGCAGTATTCTTTCTGGGATTCTGTGTAGGCGTCGAGCATTCTGAATAGCTGCTCTAGTGTATTTGATAGTGTTTCGCACTCAATGTAGGTTTCGCGGGGCTTTACTACGAGAATATCTGCTTTGTGTCCGCGTACTACTAGGCTTAGTTCGTCTAGTGATAGCTCGTAGTTAGCGTGTCTGAGCTTCTCTACTGTCTTTTCTACTAGCTGGCTGTGGTCTAGTGTATAGCCCCTTTTCTTAGCGTAGCTGTACTGGAGGAAGGTCCAGGGCGATACTCC
>QMRV01000331.1 GCA_003649445.1 Thermoprotei archaeon
AGTAATTGTAGGTGATAGAGATGCAGAATCGGAACTTAGAAGTAAGAGACCACCATTTAGGGAGCATGAAGGATACTTCCAAATAGCACCAATTAAAATGTGGAGTGGAGCACATACACAGCTATATTTGTTAGCAAATGATATCCCACTAAACCCGCTGTACTTAATGGGATTCTATAGAATAGGGTGCTATATTTGCCCTGCTTTAAGAAGTTGGGAAGTAAAGATTATGAGGGAACATGGTGAACTTAGTAAACTACTTAATTCTCTTATGTTCTACAGAGAGTTTATTACTGACTATTATAAGAAATTGTTAACAGTAGGAGAAACTTAGGTGTAGAACTTGTCTCTAATCGATTTCATAATATACGTAGGAATACCTTTAATAGTGGTCTTAATAATTCTCTCGAAGAGCATTAAGATAGTTAAGGAGTACGAAAGAGCAGTAGTTTTCAGATTAGGAAGACTTGTAGGAGCTAAAGGTCCAGGCTTATTCTTCATAATACCGTGGGTTGATTCAGTAAGGAAAGTAGACTTAAGAATAGTTTCAGTAGATGTCCCCGAGCAGAGAATCGTAACAAAAGACAATGTAACAGTAGGTGTTGATGCAGTAGTTTACTATAAGGTATTTGACCCTGTAAAAGCGGTTATTGCTGTTGAAAACTACTCATATGCTGTCTTACTCCTGGCTCAAACAACTTTAAGAGATGTTCTAGGCCAAGTAGAGTTAGATGATTTACTAACTAAGAGAGAAGAGTTAAACAAGAGATTAACAAGCATATTAGATGTAGCTACTGATCCTTGGGGTATAAAAGTTACAGCAGTAACAATGAAGGAAGTTAAGCTGCCAGAAACAATGTTAAGAGCTATGGCTAAACAAGCTGAAGCTGAAAGATGGAGAAGAGCAAGAATTATTGAAGCTGAAGGTGAGAGGCAAGCAGCAAAGATTATGAGTGAAGCAGCAATGTTCTATGAGAAACATCCTGCGGCCTTGAGACTAAGAGAACTACAAACATTGGTTGAAGTTGCTAGAGAGAAGAACCTAGTAGTTGTTACTGAAACAGCTACAGCAGGTTTAGGTCAAATAGTAGGTTTAGTTAAAGGATTAAAAGAGGGGAAGACTTAGACAAATGAGGAAAATAAATAAATTTTTTACAATATTAGCCTTAGTTTTAATATTAGCTTCCATGGGGCTATCTGTAGTCAGAGCAGAACGTAGTGTAGGGCCTAAGGTATACGTATTCTACTTTGAAGGTAGAGCAATAAATGAAGGACTAGCGTCAGCTGTACTTTCCGCACTAGATAGAGCTGAAAGTGAAAATGCATTATTGGTACTAATACTTGACACTCCAGGTGGTGAGTTGGCAGCAACAGAGAAAATAATCAGGGCTTTTCTTAACTCTAAAGTGCCTGTAGTAGGTTTCGTATACCCCAAAGGAGCTGCCGCTTGGAGTGCTGGAACGTTAATCTTGATTTCATGCCACATAGCGGCTATGGCTCCCGGAACAATGATAGGAGCTGCTCAACCAATAACTTATGGTGCTGAGGGATTTCAACCCCTAAACTACAGTAAAATAATAAATCCGATAGTTGAAATGGCTGAAACGGTTAGTAGAGAAAGAGGAAGAAATCAAACAGCTGCTAGGCTTTTCGTACAAAGGAACTTAACTTTAAACGATGAAGAAGCTTTAAGAAGTAACGTAATAGATCTTGTGGCCGAAAACGTGGGAGATTTGCTAATGAAAATTGACGGTATGGAAGTTAAAGTTGCGGGAGAAGTAGTAAAAATAAACACTAAAGGATTTACTGTTGAGAAGTACGAGTGGAGTATTAGCGATATCCTATCTAATGCTTTAGCCGATCCTCTCTTAGCTAACCTTCTACTAATGCTTGGATTTTACATTCTACTACTGAGCCTAATTACAGGGCATTATCCAATAGTTGCTGTCGGCCTACTATTGTTCATACTTGGCCTCATGGGGCTAGGTTTCTCAATAAACACTATCTCAACACTCCTCATAATAGTCGGTGTTGTTCTCGTAGTTATTGAAATGGTTACGCCGGGGTTTGGAATTATAGGAACTACGGGAATAATAATGTTGGCTTTAGGCTTCCTACTATTACCAATATATCTTCCACAAACATGGTTTGTTGGTCCAGAATTCTTCTTTAGATTTATAGTCGCAGGCATAATAATTGTCGTTGCAGGCTCAGCGTTTTTCGCGTTTGCACTATACAAAATAATTAAGGCTAAAAAAGCTAAGCCAGTAATATGGAGCATTATAGGTGCTAAAGGAAAGGCTCTAGACGACCTGGGACCAGGTAAAGAAGGATTCGTTATGGTTGAAGGAGAGTACTGGATGGCTTTTTCCGATGAGGAAATAAAAGCTGGCGAAGAAGTAGTTGTCGTAGGAAAGGTAGGTCCTAAGCTTAAAGTTAAGAAGGTCTCTAGAAAGTAAAAACATATCTTTTTGTTTCCAACTTGGTACCATAGAGTTCATAGAGTTCTAAAATTACTTCTCGGTTCTTAAAATACCCTATAATTAACGATGGCCTCATAGAAGCAAAACCACCACTCCAAACTCCAGTTAATGAGCCAGGATTGGCTAGAACTATTTTACTGCCATGCTTACCTGTAACTTCAACTATTTTTGCATAGTGAGTATGTCCATTAATTAGCATTTGCACATTCATTTCTTCGGCTATTCTAGTTAGACCTTCAATATTCCCTCTAGGGAAAACTTGGTGACCATGAATTAGGCCGATCTTAATCTCATTTATCTTCGTAGTTATCTTCTCTGGAAAGCTAAGGTAGTCCATATTGCCTTCAACAATGAAAACTTTTTCAGAAAGGCTTTTAACGTATCTTAACACTTTCTCAGATATTAAATCGCCTGTAAAGAAAACCGCTTGGTAAGGTTTATTGCTTTGAATA
>QMRV01000332.1 GCA_003649445.1 Thermoprotei archaeon
CTCCTTGGCGCTCCGAAAATGGGGGTTTTCGGTGCTGGATTAGCGTCTAGTATATCATTTTACTTTACATTGCTTCTTTACTCACTATTAGCTGCAAGTGGAAGACTTGTTATACTACCTAAAGTAAAAATGCTAAGCAGCGATACTCTTAAGAAAATACTATACTTAGGACTACCCCTCTCCGTAGAAAGGATCTTAATGAGCATTTTAATGGTAACCTATATTTCAATGATAGCTCGCTTCGGAAGCATATCATTAGCAGCACACCAAATAGGGCTTAGAATAGAAAGCTTAGTGTTCATGCCCGGTATTGCTTTCCGTGTAGCTACAGCAACCCTTGTAGGCCATGAGATTGGTGCCAGGAATATTCCTAAAGCGAAAGAAGTGGCTAATATGGCAGCTAAATTATCACTACTATTCATGTCGGTTACGGGCTTCTCTTTAGTAGGTATTTCGCGGTATGTACCTAAGTTCTTCATAGAAAACGAAACCGTATGCAACCTCTCAACAATATATCTTATACTCGCAGGCACAAGCGAACCTGGTCTTGGCCTGGTCTTTGCCTTAGCCGGTGCTTTCCATGGGGCTGGGAATACTATATTACCCGTTACCGTAGGCATTTTTTCAAATATTTTTATGAGACTTGGTTTAGGATGGTTTTTAGGTAATTACTATGGGTTAGGAGCTATAGGGATGTGGATTGGTATGTTCTTTGACATATACTTGAGAAGCATTATACTTTACTTAATATATAAAAGAAAGTTTGAGAAATTTATTAGAGTTTTAGTGGTTACCCGTGCTCATTAGTTTAGGTACTTTTGGTACACTAGGTACTTAGGATTATTTGGAGCACGGGCTTCTCCCTCAACCACCTCATCTTTGTCGGTGGTTCATTAGGAGCTACATCGATGGGCACCACAGAGCCCACCTTACGGGATATGATGACCAGCCTCCCACTCCTGATGGCTACCATGCCGTCACCGGAGCGGGAGAAAAGGTTGAGACAAGCAACGTATTGAGCGTTAAAAGTGAATCCACATCTCCTACACCTAAATGTTTCTTTATCGATTCTGTTTCTCTTGTCTATGTAACCACATACCAGGCAGGTGATAGATGTTTTCTTAGCATCAACCTCTACTACATTTAATCCTCGTTCATAGAACTTATAGTCAGTATATCCTATGAGCTTGCGGTAAGGAAATGTTGATAACCTATAGTTTAGTTGTTTGCTCTTTTTCTTTCCATTAAGCTTTAAGTCCTTAAGATTCTCCTTAACTAAATCAGCGTTATGTTCTCTAGCAATCTCTGCTAGGGTCGTAGTTATCTTCTTCAATCTGTCCTCAACACTCTTCCTTTCACGAGAACCATACTTAGCAAGAAGCTTATCCCTTAACTTAGGGTTCCTTACCTTCTTCTGGATACTCTTTCTGATTCTCCTATAATTAATACGTATTTTCCTAATGTCATTCCTTACTGAAAACAATACAGCTTTATTCTTGTCGTAATTAACCAGTAAACAGTCAGTGCTATCCTCGTTAATATCTATGAAGAGCTTATTCTTATGCTCTCTCACTTCAACATTCCCACGTATTGTCAGTAGCAGAAAGATACTATCTCCATCAACTAGTACCTTGGAATTACCTAGCTTAGCACTACTAATCTCTCTTCTAGCATAATCATACTCCATTACTAGGAATCTCAGGTAAACACCATTACCCTTAGACACCGTTAGTACTAGGAATCCATACCTCCTCTCAAGCTTGTAAGTATCAACATGAAGTTCAATAATCCTATTACCTTCTATCGTAGGTGGTGATGGTGGTGATATCATCTTCTTTTTCTTTTCTGGTAGTCGCTTCCACTTATTCAGTAACTTCCTATAGCTACGGTACATGGCCAAAGCTCTCTTATATGCTTCCTGAACAAATTTATTGTGAAGATGAGGATATCTCTCCCTTAGGAAGCTGTAACATAGCTCATGTGCTTTCTTTCTACTGCGAACATCATTCTTAATGATAATACCCAGTGCTTCCTTTACCATCAACGTATAATCATTCAAGAGAGAAATTAGCTGATTTTTTATCACTTCTTGTTAATGGCATTAGTTTAAGTTTGATTGTTTTCTCGATCGTTTTAATCATCGCTTACCACCTCTTCTACGACCTTTTTTATCTTCCTTAACTTCTGTGAACGCTTACCATAGATTCTACCAGCAAAACTAATTACAATAGCAACAAAATCCTCGATAAGCTCCTCCATATAGCCTTTCTCGCTCTCCTCTACAACCTCTATCCTAACTCCATGTGATTCAAAGTACCTCTTAAGATAGACGAATCCAAATCTCGTCAATCTATCTTTAAACTCCACAACTACGACATCTACTTGATGCTTCTCAACAAGGTTGAAAAGCCTCTGTAAACCGCTCCTATCCTCCCTTAACCCGCTAGCAACATCAGTTATCACGTTAATAACTTTGTATCCCTTAGCGGAGCAATAGTTTCTTAATCTCTCAATCTGCCTATTAAGATTACCATCTTTCTTCTGCTTATGAGAGCTAACCCTAGCATAGATGACAGCTCTTACCTCACTTGGTTTAACACCAGATAGTATTCTCCTTACCTCACTCTCTGGTATCATCCAGAACCTACCGACACGGATAGCACGTATCTTACCTTCCTTAATCCACTTCTTAACACCACTAACACTAATATTGAGGAGCTCAGCAACCTCCCTAGTACGATAAAGCCTCTTACCCATTCATAGTACCCCTAGTATTCTCTAGTAACTCTAGTAGCTAAACTGGCTTAAAAACCTTTACCTAACGAATAGTCTAAGAAACTTGTGTCAAGTACTTTCTTGAACCATAACCTACCTCTGTCAGTAACATATATTACACCGTCTCTTCTAAGCTCATAATATATTAGGTTCATTCTGC
>QMRV01000333.1 GCA_003649445.1 Thermoprotei archaeon
GGATTATTATTAATATTTTTCTTCTCCCCCATAGAACTCGACTTCTTAGGAGTAATAATATCAATATCGGGCTTAATTACATCGCTTACAGCAGCCAGTAGGATGCAATTAGAAACATTAAGAAAGGAAATAACTGGAAAAGTAGGAGAATTAGATAAGAAACTAACATCAATAGAGAAAATTCTGAAAGAAATAAGAGACATATTAAGGAAGACAACACAGTAAACCCTTAAAGCAAACACCATGAGCTCTAAAACTCAAAACCCTGTTGAAGAAGTAAGCATAAGCAGAGTTGCCTACAGAGCCTATAGCCGATAGAAGCCTTAGCAGCAACATTTAAAGACGCTGAAGAAACAATTAAAGCAATAGCTCTGAAACACACAGCTGAAAAACCATGGCAAAAACGCATACAATAACTAAGTACATTATTTCTCAAGGAATAACTTGAATAATACTGTATAGAGGTATTAAGTTAACGAAGCACGTTCTCCAGAAGATTAACATACTTAGGAAATACGGGTTCGAAACATCTCTAAACACAATTGTAGATGCTGCTAAGAACCCTGTACGCGTAAATAGAAGAAGTAAACAGTACTTAGCAATAAAACCCATTAACGAAAAACACGCACCAAGAGTTGTTTACAAGGTTAGAGAAGGTCATTACAACAATACATCCCGTTAGGAGAGAAAAAGATATGGAGTATAAGGGAATCCTAAACTACGCTGAAGAAGTAGGAGACATAATAGTACACTAGTGAAGTAGACATGTTTGTGAAGATGCGGAGAAGCGGGCTTAAAGTGCTTGAAGAAGCATACACAGCAGCAAGACACCTATTAAGAACCTATAAGCGCGATGATGCTGCTGAAACAGCGAAGCTAACCGACCTACTACTTACATTACTTGAGAAGGTTGAGAAAAATGTCTTCGAAAAACATTGACCTCGCAATAAAGATTCAAGCAAGTAGGCTTAAAGAGCTGCTTAAATGGAGAAAATACCTTAGAATACTCATTGAAGCTACTAGAAAAGTTTTCGGCAGCAATGCCGAAGTCTACGTTTTCGACTCAGCTATAGAAGGTAAACTCACAGCCAACAGCGACATCGACATCGCAATAGTAGTAGAGGAAATTCCGAAAAAAGGATTAGAAAGAGCAAAACTCATAGACAAGCTATGGGAAACCATGGAGACCAACGGAATACCATGGTGGTACCCCCTTCGAAATACACCTACTCACAAGAGAAGAACTGAAACTATTAAAAAACACTAAACCCACTAACGCATCTAAGCTAATCTAAAAGAAAACCCAAAACAACGAACATTACAAAAACACCCAACGCTAGCAAAAAGAGAAACAACAAAAACCCGGTAAAAACGAACTCAAACTACAAACCAAAAATTATTTAATGAGACCAGGCTTATTCGGAGCAGACCCGATAATGTTTACGCCCAAAAACTATCTAAAGGGCTTAATGGAGGTAATTTGAGGCGGTTAACTAGGTTTCGAAGTAAGTATTAATGGCGCTAAGGAGTTAAGCTATGAGGTTCTCTAAAAAGCGTGAAGCAGCAACGCTGTTCACGAAGGAGGTTCTTAGTAAAGCAAAACACATTTACGCAATATATCTTTTCGGAAGTCTTCCCAAAGGCATGGCTACGCCCGAGAGCGACGTAGACTTACTAGTAGTTTACTCGGTAGAGGATAAGGGTTTACACGACATCCTAGCAAATGCCTCCAGCAAGGTGTACAGGGAGTTAGGTGAGGTAGTCGAATACGTAACGATGAGCATTGAGGAATACCTGTCCCTCCTAGAGTCAAGTCCATTCCTCTACGAAGTCAGAAAGTGGGGTGAAATACTGTACATGGATGGAGGCGAAGCGGAAGAACGTGCAAGACAATTAGCCAAGCTAGCAAGAGAGTATGCAGAGTCAGCGGAGAAATGCATATCCCACGGAATGTTGAGGCTAGCCCTTGACGCAATGTATAACGCCGTCGAATTAATATTGAAAGCCCTCATAATAGCAGCTGAAAAACCACTACCAAGAACCCATGGAGGCTACATCCACGTATTTAACGAAATATACAGGGGTAAGCTAAGGGAGAACATGTTAAGAGATTTAATGAAGGCATTAGAGTTAAGAAATAAGGCAAGATACGAGCCAAGCTACACACCTACACTAAACGATATAGAGCTATGCAGGAAACTTTACTCCGAAGTGAAACTCCTCCTAGAAGACAAAATTTTAAATCGAGAACGTTAGAAAGGAGGTTTTTGTGAAGCATAATTTCAGACAATTACAGGCAGTAGATGGTATGACCTCACTAGATAAGAACTATGTTGGAAGGCTCATAGCTGATATAGAGGAGGCCATGGAGATAGTTCTTGAAGACCTGTCTAAACCTTTCAACAGCATTTCACGTGCTGAGAAAAGCGAGGTAAGATACTACCTCATCGTGATGGTGGAAGCTCTTGTAGCTCTATGTTACCATCTATCTAGAAGAGCCTACAACATCACACCTGGCAGCTCTATAGAAGCATTTAAGGTATTAATGGATAGAGGTTTACTAACTCCAGAGGAATTCGATGATTTTGCTAAACTTGCTAGATTGAGAAATCTCTTAGTTCACAGATACTGGGTTATTGACGATAGGAGGATATATTATGAAGTTAAGAAAACTTTAAACATGTTAAGAACTTCATCGAGAAGATAAGGCATGTACTCAGCATTTAAGTATTACTCAAAACCCAAAGGCGAAGTAGTTTCCAGGCTAGAGAAAGCACTTAGACATGAAAAGAACATTCTACTAGCAATAGTCTTCGGTAGTTTCGTAGAGTTCAATAAATACCGTGACATAGACTTAGCCGTATACACGCTACGTAAGGATCTAGGTTATCTAGCAAAACTCTCAGCTAAACTAGAACTTGAAC
>QMRV01000334.1 GCA_003649445.1 Thermoprotei archaeon
CCCATCAGCAACTCTTAAGTTCTCTATATGTGAAACCTCTAAATGCTTCTTGATATTCTCAACTATGGGGAGAATAATAACTTTTCTTACACCGTGTTCAACAAGACGTTCAATATCTTCTTTTGTAGGCTTAGTTCTAGTCGCAACAACCTCAACTATGTCTTTAAAGTAGGATGAAATTTCACTTAACATACTAGTAATTTTCCTTAAAGTTTTATCGCTAGGTGCTAGCAGTATTATGGCAATAGGCATTGCTTATTTAAACCTCAAAACATACCTTATGGAACTGAGAATATATTTTTATCCTTTCGAACAAATCGATCAGATAAGGAGGAAAATAGAGGATAACATATTGCCTCATCACCTGGATTTCAAAGTAGTATGGTTTGACTCCTTAGGAGCTAAGTCGTCTTGCCTACTTGTCAAAACACCTGATATTAGAATACTTATAGATCCAGGAATCGCAGTTATGCATCCGAGTTTCCCGGCGCCTAGACAGGCTAAGATTAAATGGTATAAGGAGGGTTATGAAGCAATAGTCAAAGCATCTAGGAAAGCAGATATTATCATAATAACACATTACCACTACGACCACTTCACAGACTTCGACAAAGACATTTACTTTAGAAAGAAAATTCTAGCTAAAGATCCTAACGAATATATTAATGACTCTCAAAGAGGTAGAGCTGAAAGATTTTACAGGAATTTGTACTCGAATTTCGGCGTTGAAAACGTAGAACTATTAATGCAAAAACCTATTACAAGAAAATACCCTAACCCGTTAAATGAACTACCTACCGCGATAGCCAAGAACTTCGGTGATTACAATAAAAGGAGAAAGGAACTTCTCAACAAGGGGTTTGAGTGGTTCAAGAAGAGAGTAGCCAAATGGAACACTTATCCCCGAATTCCAGAACTCAAACTAAACCATGTAGAGGTAGTTTTCGCTGATGGTAAAGAATTTGTTTTTGGAGAAACAATAATTAAGTTTTCTAAGCCTCTGTTTCATGGAATAGAGTTTTCAAGATTAGGATGGGTAGTAGCTGTAGTAGTTAATTATAAGGGAGATAAATTACTTTACACATCGGATCTCAACGGACCTATAATAGAAGACTATGCTGAGTGGATTATTAAAGAAAACCCTAGAATACTTGTCCTAGACGGGCCAGCAACATACATGCTAGGATACACATTGAACCTAATAAACTTTAGAAGAGCAATAGACAATGCTTTAAAAATAGTTGAGAAAACAAACATAGAATTGATGATATACGATCATCATTTAACAAGAGAACCTAGGTTCAAGGAAAGAACAAAAGAAGTTTGGAGGTTAGGGGAAAAATTAGGCAAAAGAATAGTAACAGCTGCTGAGATTCTTGGCGAAAAACAAGCCGTTCTACTCTACAAGTAAGTTTGTATTTAACACTATAGTAGATAAAAACTTAATAGCCGCTACGTGAAAGTTCTAGTTGAGACCATTATTTATGGTGAAGATTTATGAACAGAATAAAAACGCTAAGCTACTTAATCATTCTAGCATTATTATTGCTAACAATAAGTACTTCAACAGTTATAGCAGAAGTAAAGTTCTATGCTGAAATAGTAAAATATCCGACGCTAGCATATCCTGAACCCGTGCTATCTGGTGGGAAACTAGAGGTAAGACTAGCGTTAAGTCAAGACACTGCTCCAACAGACTTTACTCTAACAATATACAATGAGCTTAATGAATACGAACTTGAGTTCGTTAAAACAGAGTTCAGTAACGCATGGAAGGGCTGGATAGCTTACTTTAAAGTCCCCGAAGATTGCAAAGAAGGTTTCTACTCCATGAAAATAGCGTTTACAGCAGGCGGAACAACATACGACATTGAGATGCCGAATAGTGTTTGGGTGTTATCAGAGTGGCCCGATAAGATTAAACTACTATATGTAGGTGATACGAAAACACCTGGCGGTGAACCTTACTGGAAGGAATTCGTAAGAGAAGTTAACTTACTTAATCCGACGATGATGATTTTCAACGGTGATGAGGTTGAAAGGCCAAGTATGAGAACTGCTTGGAAACTGTTCTTACAGCATTGGCTCGAACTTAGAGTACCATCTTATGCTGGTATTGGAAATCACGAATATGATAGTCCAGGAGTTGCTAAGACTTGGGAGCGAATAATGGGCTACAGGAACTACACTATAGTAATAGGGAACTTCTTATTCTTAATGCTTGATACGGGAATGGAAGGCTGGATGTCCTTAGACCAAATCAAGTGGGCTGAAAGAGTCGTAAAGGAGAACCCAGAGAAAGTGAAAATTCTTGTTATGCACCATCCACTTTTCGGGTACAAGATTAAAGATGAGAAAATAGATGTAATTGAGGTAAGCACTATTGACGATTTCGATAAGTTATTTGATGAAGGCTACATTTACGGTAGTTGGTCGGGACATAAGGAGGAAGCTAAGGAATTATTTAAGCTAATTCTTGAAAACGATATTAGACTTGTCTTATGCGCACATACTCATACAGATGTAACCAATATGGTAAAGTATAAGGGGAAAGAATATTACTTTATAACAACTGCTGGAGTACCCTACGATGTAAGAGAGTTCGACCAGAGAAACTTTAGGCTTATAAGCATATACGCTAACGGCACTATAGATGTTAAAAGCCTGTTCTACGATGGGAAATCATGGACTGACTATCCTAACGGCATACCTTTAGATACAGGTGAAGCTATTAAACCATACAAGATAGGTTACATAGAGTACTACTATGCTCCTGTAAACGATGGTTCAAGACATGCTGTTTCATTTAAAGTTAAAAACGAATTAGATCATAACTTCTACGATATCAATATATGCTTTAGAGTAGCTGCTGATGTAGATTTTGAAAAATATAAGATCATACCTGAACCAGAAAAATAC
>QMRV01000335.1 GCA_003649445.1 Thermoprotei archaeon
CCTTTAATTGTACTCTTACTACACATGGACTTGTTTCAGGTTAGTTATTTAGTTATTCTCGACCTAAGAATGAATCTTAAATACTCTACTGCTATTCTCAGCTTTAAGTAGTACATCGCTACAGTTAGTATAGGATGCCGAAGCAATAATTTCCATTTATTTCTCTCAATAAAAACGCCTATAAGCCTATACCAAAGACCCACCTGTTTTCTGACCTCAGGATCATTCCTCCCCCATTTCTGAACATATTTCTGAATACCCTCAAAGTAATACTTCTTCTTTCTTAGATATTTTCTAACAGGAAATCGTCCTTCATTATGATAAAGCGGAGAAGAAATTATTCCTACCTTGCCAAGTTGTCTTATTCTCCTATCTAGATCCCAATCTTCAGGGCCTGTAAGCTCCTCATCAAACTCGCCGGCTTTAAAGAATATATCTCTCCTTATGAATCTTACTGCGTCTATTACAGTCCCTGTATAAAATTGTCTTTCGAAGTCTCTTACTTTGATCCAGAACCCCTCTCCTATTATTCGCTCGGGTATGTATAACGCAATATAACCCTCTTTTTCACATTTTTGTACGCATTCTTCTATTACAGTGGGGCTTAGGATCATGTCTGCGTCGAGGAATAGTAAGTATTTGCCTCTAGCTTTTTGCGCTCCGTAGTTCCTTTGTGCAGATCTTTCGGGCCCTTTAAGATATATTTTGTCCGTATATTTTTTGGCTATCTCTCGTGTTTTATCCGTACTGTAGTTGTCTACGAGTATTATTTCTATGTTCTTATATGTTTGATTTATCACGGATTTTAAACAGTTCTCTATGTTTTTCTCTTCGTCTTTCGTCGTTATTATGACAGATACTAGTGGTGATTTAAGATCTACTTCAGCCTGTATCATATTACCTTCCATTAGTCAGAAGTCTAATGTGTGGTCTACATCTAGTATGGTTCCTGAGATTAGGCAGATTGAGGTAGTAAATATTGATTTTGTTGTGATGAAGTGTGCTATTGATAAGATTGGGGGATACTATCAGATGATATTGAAGCTTCATAGACAGTTTAATGTATTTGTCTCGAGAGCTTTATACATCTTAGAACTGCATATATTTTTATGAACAAACCTCCTATTGATTTGATTTTTAAAGCTCTGTAGACTGTTTTCTTGCTACTATCATTATTTGATCACTATAGTTTGATAGCCTTGAAGGAATATAAGTTATTTCTAAAGTGGAGATGCGTATGAAACCTATGGGTATTATATCAAATTGCTTAAATTTTGATTGAGATAAGAGGAGTTCTAATTCTCTTTTCGTATATTCATGCTGGTGATCCGGATTCATAGGATATTTTATCTTGGAGCGATTTGGTGTTATTATTATTGTATAGCCGTCAGGTTTAAGTACCCTGTGAATTTCATTTATGAAAACAAGTGCTTGCTCTCTCTTGATATGTTCTATTACGTGGAAGCTTGTTATCAGATGAAAGGCATTATCTAAATGGTAACTTTAGGGCACTAGCTTGTACTGTGAGTATTCCTCTTTTTTGGCCTCTTTTAGAGTTTTGAGGTCTATGTCTATTCCTATTATCATGTTGACTAATTCTTTGTGGATGACTGTTTTTTCTCCGTTGCCACGTCCAATATCTAATAAGAGAGTCTCTTTAGGTTTTGCTAACTTTTTAATTGTTTGGTAAGATACTTTCCAATCATAATGTTTGAATTTTTGAATCGTTTTCTCTCTCATTTTTCATACACTTCACTAAGTTTTCAGCTATATGAAATCTGACTAGGTCTTAGTCTCCTATTGTACATATCATTACATATTATTTTAGGGGTCTTGAGAAGTCTTTTATGTGACCTAACACCTTTTTGAGTCCTTTTAATAAGAATTGTATGTCCTCTAGGCTCCTTATTGTTAGGATCCTGTTCAGTATATATCTTGGCGTGAAGAAAAGGTGATATATTTTTCTGGCCATTAGTTCCACGTCTTCATCGGGTAGTGGTGTCTTCATTACTGGTTTCGTCATGTCGTAATTATCCCAGTCTAGGGTTTTTAGCCACCCATTCTTTAGGGCTTGCTGAAATAGTTTTGTTCCTGGGTATGGTATTACTATTGTTACCTGCAATGTCTTTGCCCATCCCTTTTCAAAGAGGTATTTGGCTAGTTTGAACGTTCGCCATGCATCTTCTCTTGTTTCCCATGGATACCCTACCATTATTGTTATATGCGGTTCTAGTCCAGCCTCCGCCGCCCATCTAGTTTCCTTTACGATTCGTTTTACTGTCACTCCTTTGTTTATCATGTCTAATGTTTTCTGATTTGCTGATTCAAGTCCATACAATAACATCCTGAAGCCTGCTTTCTTCATTAACTTAAAGTCCTCTCTGGTTAATACGCCATATCTCATGTTGCAACTGAAGTATACTTCTTCATTTAGTCTTCGCTCTATCATTAGTTTGCAGAATTTATGAAGCCATTTTCCTACTGGGAATGTTCCCGTATCGTCAAATACTTCTCTTATTTTGTACTTATTTACTAGGTACTCTATCTCGTCAACTAGTAGTTCCGGTCTTCTCACTCGATATGTTGGATAGAGTACTGTCCACGCGCAGAATGTACATCCTCCGTTTCTTCTCCACCAGCAGTCCCTTCCTACCATCGTGTATGTCCCAGGTGTTCTCTTGAAGTTGCCATTTTTGTACGCATATAGCCACCATTTTGTCAGATCTCTGTTTATGAATGGTAATGTGTTTAGGTCGTGATTTAGTTGGAATGGGCCTGTGCTCTTTATTTGGTCTCCCTCTCGATAGTATATTCCTGGTTCAAGTGGTGTTCCTTTTTCTAGGTGTTGCACTAGGTTTAGTAGAAGGAAGTCGTAGTCGCCTCCTGTTATCACGTAGTCCACTTTACTATGTTGGAA
>QMRV01000336.1 GCA_003649445.1 Thermoprotei archaeon
AACTTCTTAACTTGAGCAGATGGAAGACCAAAATATGTAGGACTACCAATAACTATTCCATGAGCCCATAAGAGGTCGTTCAACGTTGCCTCCTCCACAGATTTCAATTTAACATCAGCTCCATAATCCTTAGCACCTTTAGCAACCTCCTCAGCCATAGCCTTAGTATTACCAGTCTTAGAATAATAGATAACAACCACATTAACCATAATTCCTCACCAACCCGTCCTATGGTCTTGAAGGAAACATTAAAAAATATTAGATAACGCTCAGGTTTTAAACGCTTTCTATCCTCATGCCACCCTCCATCTAACTATACGCTAATTACTTCGCTACTATCAACTTTTGCTTTTAAACTAAATTTATCTGAACGCATTTTTGCATTTCGATAAGTGGTCGTCGAATTTTCGAATGCCGTGGAGCTTTTGACCACGGTATGGGCGATATATGTCTTGAAGGAAAAGAGTTGCAAGCATTAGTGTTAGGCAGAAGTCGTTCGAAGAGTTTAGAGTCAGCAAGCTATGGTAACCTAACGCTATCTGAATTCAAAGGGCATATGATGAACTTGCTAGGCCTTATCATGAAAGAAGAGGATGGTCGCTTAACTAGATGGTGTGGACAACGCGCGAAGACTTCAAGCTTTGAAAAGCTAAAAATAAAACTCATCTACATGCTAAGAAGTAGTGGCTTCATGGGATGGTTAAGTCAAGCATTAAACAGACATAAACCAATATACCTTTGCAGAAACTCTGTATGGCTTCCAGCAAACCACAAAAAACTCTGGGAAATACTCAAAGAACTAAAAGAATGGTACAAAGAAAAATCTCAAAAATAGGTATGCTTGTGTTAAGCTTCAGCTTTTAAGCAACCTATAGAGTAGCTAGCCTCTCTATTTCATCTTTAAGCTTTTCGGCGAATTGCTTGTTAGCGAATGCTTTCAGCCGAGCAATAGTCGTATCATAGGTATCTATTACTTCTTCCTCTAAAGTTTTTGGATAGTTAGCCTTTGGATCAATTTCATCAAGCATTTGAATTAGAAGTTTCCTCTCCTCCTTTGGCATCACCTTAGGGTCGGTCATTGCTGCCGCTCTAGCATAAATTCCCTCATCCAACAAATACCTTAGCGCTTTAAATGGAAGCTCATAATATTTTCCTAGCGCCCCCGTCCTAAGAGTAAAACCTTCAGGTGTTGCAGCTTTAAAAGAAACCCTAACATACAGCTTATCCTTAAATTCACTAAGCCTCCTAACATAGTCTCGATCATTACCAAGAATTATACCGTTTGTTTCAAGTATGAAAAGAGAATACCTAGATTGGTGGACGTACTCCAATACGGCTAACAAGTACTCCTTACCTAGGGTTGGCTCACATCCTGACAAGCGTAGTTTATCAACCTTAGAAATAAGCTTCCTCCAATAGTCAGAGTAGGTTATCCCTTCTTTAGCCGCTCTAAATAGGTTTTCAGCAACCTGCCTTGGAGAGTAAAATTTTTCAAAATTTCCCAGGAAAGTCCCTAGACCAACTGCTCCAACAATAAATACAACGCAAGCAACAACCAACGGCATAGCCTGTAGCTCTGCCGCGATAAACCGGGACAGAATAAAAGTTAGTATACTTTCTTTCTTTCCAGTCCTTCCGGACCCCACCTAGTTACGATTAACTCTGTTTGCTTAGCTAGTTCAAGAGGGTTGAATGGTTTAAAGTCTGGTGTTAAGAATCTTGGATATTCTTCCATACTATTCAGCCGAAATTTCAAGCACCTCTATCCTATCTAGGTCTGCTATGCCTAAGCCTGCTTCTTGAGCTAGTTTAAGATGTGGTATTTTAAGCGGATTTTTGCCTAGGTAGCTTGTGCCCACAGCATCAGCTGCGACTAAATCCTCAGAGAAGATTAGTATGCCTACTTCCTTAGGCTTTGGTCCGAGTTCTCCGCCTAAGCCTGCTATCCTACCATCTATAACAGCGAGGCTTGGCCTAAGATATAGGTTAACATCAACTATGCTTTCATCTAACTTCCTGCGGAATCTCCCCTTCTTAGCTACCCTAGCTCTTTCACCCAAGGTTGCTCCAAGCATATTCTTTAACGAGAGAGTTACACCGGCTATGGAATGCTCCTTTAAAACTGGAACAGAAACAATGTAAGCATCCTTCAGCGCTAAGGGAAGCTCAAATTCTTTAAGGAAAAGTGCATTCGGATTCTTAACGACTTCAAAATCGTCGCTGTTAAGGTCAACAAGTTTAACCCCATACTCTTCTTGGAGTCTTGTGTAACCAAGCTTCCTATAGGCTTCAAAGGTATTACACCAGCCAGACCCCTCAGCAACTACAACCTCAAATTCTCCCCCCAAATAGTACCTCACTAAAGCTTCAATAGTCTCACAGGGAGTTGTTGTAGGTGGGGAATCAGCTGTAATTAAATTTGGCTTTAAGATGATTCTCCGTTTCGAGGGCTTACCAAAATATTTCAAAGCTTCTCTAACGGCCGAGTAGGCATTCCAGCTTCTAACTACGATAACTCTTGACATCATCGAAAAGGATAGTGATTGTGATGGGATAAAGAGCTTCCGGCCCTTTTGGGGTGACTTGGGAGTACATACGTGTACTCACTAAAAAACTGTGTTAATACGATTTTAGCATAGGAGAGCGCTGGAAATATTAGAAGAGAGGTGAAAACTCTTAAAGTTTGGAAGGAGTTGTCTCTTAAGGAGCAGTTCGAGCTTCTCAAGGATAAAGACTCCATTATCGTCCGTATTACGGGTCACGCTATAATTAGGCTTAGAGAGCGTAAGGTCAAGATTATGAGAAGCTTAATCGAAAAGTCTTAGAAAATATTATTCTGAACGTGATCAGGGATGGGAAGTACTGGGTTGGAAGCAGAGACATCAAGATAGCAACCAAAAAGTATACCTTAGCAT
>QMRV01000337.1 GCA_003649445.1 Thermoprotei archaeon
CTTTAAAATACTGTATACATCGTTGTTTAGAAAGCTTTTAGCCTCCTTGGTTAGCTGAAACTTCCATGTTATTTTATCTACTGCTTTAAGATATGCTTTCGCTAGACTCCACTCTATAATGTCTTCTGATTTAAACGGTATGAAGGGGACTTTGCTTTCAGGAGAAATTGGCAGAAACCTTCTAAGCGTTGCGCTGTCAAGCATGTCGGCAACTACTATTATGTCGTCAGGTGTTGTTGTCGCTATTAGTGAGAGAACATATCCTGGCTTAATTTCTATTTCGCATTCCTTTTTTCGCCTAGCGAAAACCATTCCTGCGCCGTAGTATCCTCTTTTCAATAAGTCTATTATGTCTCCCGTGTAGCCTCCTTTTCTTTTGCTTCTCAATGCGTCTTGGAACTCGTCGGCGAAAATTATTGCTTCGTTTCTTTCACTAATTACCCTTGCTATTCCTTCAACACTTGATCTCAGGCTTAAAGTCTTTATTCCTAAATTATTGAACAGCACAATTGGACAAGCGGACTTATAGCTTCTCGGCGGAGCGTTGGCTAAAACATAGAAGTTTGTTCTTACACCTGCTACGTCTTCGAAGAAACCTGAGTTAGGATGCGATGATGAAATGTAGTGTCCTAGAATAGTTGATGAAACGATGAAACCGTAGTTTAAATCTATTCCTCGAAGCGTTTTAGACAGGTTATTGACGCATATTGAAAGAAAGCTTTTCCGATTATTGGAAATAAAGTAGTCTAAGGGAATAATCATGAAAAAACACCTATAGGAATTCTTTGGTGAAACACTTCCACTTATATGGGCAATAATTGCACTCCCATTTTCTAACAGGGTCGTTTCTAGCTTCAGGCGGTGGAAGCTTTCTCGCTAAAAGATACTCATGGAGCTTCCGCGCCCTATGGAAAACCTGCTGTAGTATTGCGGGGTCTTTTCTTATTTCGAACTCTTTTGTTTTGAAGCTGTTTCTTTCGATGTAAACTATTATTCCTTTTGCGTTGAAAGCGTAAAGATAGGGCATTATTTGGAGAACATGGTGTGGCTTAGGCTTCTCCATTTCCCTTATTTCATTGGTTTGTTTATCCCTGTAGGTTAGGGAGCTTACGGTTTTAATTTCAACAACATACGTGTTTCCTTCTTCATCTTCGAAAACGCTGTCAGCTCTCCCTGTTATGAAAATTTCTCGGACAGGATCCACAGGTATAAGGATTTTCCTCTCGCTTTTCGCTTTAAGCTTACGCTCCAGGATTTGCTGTATTGCCTCATGAATAAGGTCTCCTATGAAAAATATTTTCAAGCTTTCATCTGAAGGCTCCACAGGCTCCTTGTAGTCCCAGTACTGTCTCCGCAAACAGTAGGGCAGATGGGATGGGAAATAGTATCCTATTTTCCGCTCCTTTCTCTCCTCCTCATATTTTTGCTTCAAATACTCTTCAATAACCTTCGAAACTCCTAGAAGCTTCACCTTCTCCGCAGTAAGCATTCTATTTCCTCCTTAAGCTCCATAGCCCTCTTATTGTTAGGCTCCGCTGAAAGAAGATTATTGAGAAAAATAAGGTCAAGCTCAAGAGAAAACAGTAAATCCCTAACCTTCCCCAACTTAACTTCGATCTCCGCCAATCTTCCAGAAACATCAACCATCACTTAATCACCTTGTTTGGTATTAAGCTGAGATAAACTATGTATTTAGGTATCTTGCCTTTGTTCAGCTTCTTTGCTTCGCTAACCCATTCTTCAACTGTGTTGAATCCGGAAGCACCAACAAAATATTCTAGGTTATGCTTCGTTACCGGTACAACATCATCTACTATTGCTTTCCCTACGTATTTTCCTCTATGATAAATTTTAACAATAGAGTTTACTTTGTAAGGGAAATTCCTCATAGTAGCTAGAATTCCCTCGCCCATTAACTGCTTAAACGCCTTAGAATGTTCAACCCTCATTAAACCACCTTAGAAAGCTGGGTAGGCTGGATATGCTCTTAGAACCTTTTGGAAAGGTATCTCTAGTTTTTCGGCAACTATTTCGTAGAAAATTGATACAACAGGGTATTGTTCCTTGAATAGCTTTTTTGCTTCTTCACCGTTCCTTGCTTTTACAGGGTACATTTTTTCAAGAACTTTTCCATATACATTATAAAATAATGGATAATATTTCCGTAGTAAACGCCTAGCTGTTCCGCTAATACTTATATAATATTTTCTAACCTTAGCCATTATTTTATCGCCTTTATTTTTTCGTAGAGTCTGGTTAGGATTCCGGTTTTGATTTCGTATTCTTCTTTGTCGTTTTCTGTTTCGGGTTTAACATGTTTCATAAGGTAGTCTATTAGGTCTAAGATGTCTTGGAGAATGTCGCGGATTTCTTCGGCCTGTTTTCCGGTTTTCGCCTTTTTTGCTTTCTTTTCGGAGCCCAGCATGTATGTTAGGTCTTCAACTATTTTCTTCGCGGAGCCCTTGTCCAACGGTATTCCAACGTTTTTCAGCTTGTCTTCAATAATGTAGCGTATGCCGTATCTTGTGTTTTTCATTATAACTTTGAATCTTTCTTTTTGAGAAATTTTTCTAGGTGCCGACAGTTCGACACCACCGAGAAAAAGATAGAGAGGAAACGGACTTATAAGTATTCCGGTACAAACCGTAAAAATGAGGTTATGAAAAAATATTATAATGTTGCTTGGAAACTATATGAAACAACTTCTTCATCCTTATCATTATATAGCTTCAGCGTTGCCGAAAACGTTTTAGGAAGATCATATATGTAAACTGGTGTTGAAATCGTCTTTTCCTTTCCAGGCTCCAGGTCTTCGGAGAAAAAGTATAGTTCCTCTGTTTTACCATTGATTATAAGCAGTCCTTTAGAAATAAATGTTGGCAAGTCTCCTGTGTTCTTCAACGTAATAAACAC
>QMRV01000338.1 GCA_003649445.1 Thermoprotei archaeon
ACATTAAATTATCTGAATTTTTTCCTCAACTCTCTTAGTATGTTTAACACCTTCTCGTAGCTTATATTCAGCTCCTTAATCACCTCAAATAGTAGTGGTTTCTTTAAACCAACATTTTCGATAACGTTTTCCTTCACTAAATCATCGCTTCTACATTCCATCTTTACTTGCCCATTATTCACAACATACACGTAGTCGCTGTTTTGAAGAATAAATTCTAAATCGTGGGAAGCAACAATAACAGTTTTACCCTTACTCTTAGCTTCCCAAATAGTTTTACTTACTATTTCAACATCAGTACTACTAAGGTTCGATGTTGGCTCATCCAAGAACAATACATTGGGTTCGTAAGCAAGTATAGATGCTAACGCCACCTTCTTTTTCTCACCAACACTTAACCGGAAAGGAGACCTATTAAGTAAGTGAGATATTCTTAACCTTTCAGCAACATCTTCAACCCTACTCTTAATTTTCTCTTCCACAACACCTAAAGTTCTAAGAGAGTAAGCTATTTCATCATAGACTGTAGGATTAAATAGCTGATCATCAGGGTTCTGAAATAAAACGCCAATTTCCCTCCTAACCTTAGAAACAATATTTTCTAAAGGCAAACCATTGTAAAGTACTAGTCCTTTCTCGGGTTTAAGTAGGCCAGCAAGGATAAATATCAGGGTTGATTTACCGCAACCAGTAGGCCCAATAATAGCCGTTACATTACCTGGCTCAGCTCTTAAACAAACACCTCTTATAACATATTCGCCACGTATATAGCTAAACCATAGGTTCTTAGCTTCTACAGTCCAACCCATAGCGTTCCTTTAACCTCTAACAGTACTATAAAAATCGAAGCTAAAAATAAATATACGTCAAATACACGTAAACCTATCTTCCCATAGCTCCCTTGAACCACACCTCCGCTAAGTGTTCTAGCATTTAAGGCTAAACCGAAAACCCAAGCTCTATAAAACGATCTAAGCACCACATCCGAGATAGTGGTTGAAAGTATCCTCCGTAAACTCCAACTACCACCAACTATCCTAGCTTCTCTAGCAACAAGAATTTTCAAAACTTCATTAGAAAAAAGCGGTATAAACCTAATAGTTTGATTAATTATGAAAACTATTTCACTAGGCACCTTAATGAGGTGTAGAAACGAGAGAACATTATGCCAGCCAATAACCCTAAGAATAAAGATAAAGGTTATTGTCGAAGCAATGACCCTAGCTGCGAAGAGGTAAACATACGGGCCAGGTTTAAAAATAATTAAAGGAATTGAAACTATGAAAACTATCAGCAATATTAAAATTAAAGGTTTTACAATGTAGCGTAGTTCATTAAAAACGCTCCTACGATAAGCATGAACGAAAATAACTATGGAGAATATGGAAGCAGCAACAGCCGTATCTAATGTTCTACTTGTAGCTACGGTGAAAACCATTATAATCCATGGGAGTACAGCTATAGGGGAGCAAGTTTCTAACCTAGGCTCCAAAAGTAAAGTATTTAATGCTTCTCTAAGTTCTTCAAAATATCTTTGAGCTAAATGATGTCTCATACTTTCTCCTTAGAAGTAAAATGTTTTAAAACATAACCTAAAGCTAAAATCACACCTACCCCTATGAAACCTGAAACGATATAGCCTAAAACATCAGGTAACCCGGGTACGGTATAGTCTAGGAAAGGTGTCCAGTTAATATCCTCCGTTATGTCGTTTAAGCCGAGTATTTCAGCAGCAACATCTAAAGGCTCATGGTAGCCGACCATATCTGCTAAGATGACCCCGAAAATAGGGCTTATTAGAACCAAGACAATAACTAAGAATAATACTTTCCTACTTACCACCATAGCTCACCCTCTTAAGATAAGAAACTACATGTGGCGCTTTAAGGTAAACGTAGTCGATAACAAACGCCGTGATAAGGCCTTCAATAACACCTAAAATAGCATGCCAAACACCCATAACAGGAACAGTTACTGCAACACCGAATGGGAAAGCAGGTGAAAAACCTATTTCTAAACCGCAAACAATACCTGCAAGAGTTATTCCCAGCCACCCACCTAGAAAACCACCTATAAGCCTAGCTTTCCTACTTTCACCCCAAATTTTAGAAGCTAAAATGTAGCAGTAGTAGCCTGTAAGAACAGCAACAATACCCATATTCAAAACATTAGCTCCTAAAGCAGTGATACCTCCATCATGAAACACAATACATTGAACAAGAAGAACAATAAACAAAACAAGAAAACCAAGATGGGGTCCAAGAAGAATACCTGCTAAACCACCACCAACAAAATGTAAGCTAGTTCCACCGGGAATAGGCCAATTAAGCATTTGAGCAGCAAAAATACCTGCAGCTAAAGCAGAAACAAGAGAAACCCCTTCACTAGTAAAAATACCCTTCTTCCTAACAACATAAACAACATACGCTAAATACGCTAAAAACACAGCATAAGTTAAAACAATAGTTATGGGGTCTAGAAAACCATCAGGAATATGCACTTTAAGTGCACCAATCTATAAGAATAGGTGCACCTATTTAAGCATTACCTAAAAACACCTACATAAAACCTAGTAGAAAACCTTCAACGACACCTTCTTAGCCCTAACAAAATACAGTATCGCCATAGCTAAGCAAACTAAACCACTAATAACCAAGCTTAAAGCATAAAACAATATAAACCCAACTGAGGGAATTATCGCCCCCAAAATATAAGCCAAAACAGCAACAACAATAGCCACAATTAAGAGAACAATAACTTCCTTCAAATTATCAATAATAAACGATAAAGCCTTCATAATAGACTTAACAGGTTTCTCACCATCAACAACCATAACAACAATAGAATATAGAGCAGCAGGAATCAAAATCACAGTTAAAGCTAGAAGAGTTGCAAGAAAAGAAGTAA
>QMRV01000339.1 GCA_003649445.1 Thermoprotei archaeon
GTTATAAGGATTTCTATCATCACTTGTTAAAAGCAGCATTCGTGTATCTATCTTTCCCTCAGTAATTGCTTTTACAGTTTTAGCTAAATCTCTCCATGCACTGCCTTCTCTAAGCATAACATACATTCCTAATCTAGCTTTTTCAATAACTTCCTCAGCTTCTATACTCTCATGGTCTGAGGATATTCCTGCAGCAATATATGCTTGAAGATACTTACCTGAAAGGCTTGGTGCGTGGCCATCCACGACCTTGCCTAACTTATGTGCAGCTTCAATTTTCCTAATAATATCTTCTCTTAAAGCTAAAACACCATAGAAATCCATTACCTCAGCTAATCCTATGGTATACGGGTTTTTAAGCAAATGTTCAACTTCCTTACATCCTAAAATTGCTCCGGTAGTGTCTTCTGGTGTTGATGGAACACATGATGGAACATTTATAAAAATTCTGATTGGGGCCTCCAATGCTTCTTTAATGAAGAACTCAACACCTTTAACACCTAAAACATTAGCTATTTCATGAGGATCTACGAAAACAGCTGTTGTACCGTGAGGTAGTACGGCTTCAGAAAACCCTAATGGAGTTAACATACTACTTTCAATATGAATATGAGAATCCATGAAACCAGGGGTAACATACATTCCTTTAACATCAATAACCCGAGTTGAAGAACCTATTAAATGCTCAACGTTTCCACCAACATATGCAATCCTACCATTTTTTATACCAATACTTACGTTTTCAATAACTTCAGAAGTGTAAACGTTAACTAGAGAAGCATTTTTCAAAACTAAATCAGCTTTTAATTTACCTAAAGCTGTTAAAACAAGTTCCCGTATAATTTCGGCATTAAGTTCACTAATATACATTATGTAATACACCTTAGTTTAGAAACTAAGTTTTAAACAACCTTTTTGTAGACTAAATGTGTTATCAACTATATTAGCTTTATACACATCCCTAAGCTGCTGCAACGCATTGCGCAGAGCATATGGTTTTAATGGCATGTTTAAACTTCAATACCATGAGAACTTCACACTGTTAAAAAGCTCTACTTAAATCTTAAGGTAATAAAGTAAGTGTTTATGAGAAAAGAGGAAGAATAGGTTAACTTAGAAGTGCTCGAAATTGCTGATGAAAAACTAGACTACTATTAAAAATACTTAGAAAAGGTTCCATTAACTGAAAGCGTTATAGCTAAGGTTGCTGAAATTCATGCTGATCTATACGGTAGAGGCCTTATAGTTACAGGCCCAGATATTTTAATTGTAACCGCATGCATTGTAAAGGAATTACCTTTAGCTACCTACAATGTTAAACATTTTAAAAGGCTTTAGAAACACAAGTTAAAGCTTATAAACACTGATGAAACTATTACTTTTATTTTAAAACATAGAAATTGAGATCTTACCTAATAAAACTATTAAGGTATTATATTTTTTATCAGAAACCCAGAATGTATCTTTAGGTGTATTTTTATGGCAGATATTTACATTAGAGGAGGTTGGATCATTACAGTAGACAAAAATAGAAGAGTTATCAGAGATGGGGCAATAGCTGTTGAAGGTAGTAGAATAGTTGCTGTTGGTAAGAGAGAAAAACTTGACAGAGAATATAAAGAATACTCAGATATTGTAATTGATGCTTCAAGAAAAATAGTTATGCCAGGTCTTATAGATCTTCACGTACACATGGCTCAAGCTATGATTAGAGGTATGGCACAGTATGTTAAGTTAATACCTTGGCTTAAAGACTATGTTTGGCCTCTTCAAGGAAACTATACTAAAGAAGATGGTAAAACAAGTGCGCTACTATGTATGGTTGAAATGCTGAAATCAGGGACAACAACGTTTCTTGAAGCAGGGCTTTCAGGGAGATACGGTATGGAAGGTATTGCTGAAGCACTTGAACAAATAGGTATGAGAGGTGTTCTTGGAAGACATGTAATGGACATGCCTGGCTATGCTTTAGAGAGAAGCATTATTCACCCAGGACTTATTGAAACTAAAGAATATGGTATGAAAGAAGTTCTGCTTATGTATCAGAAATGGCATGGTAAACACGGTAGAATATTCATATGGTTTGCGCCTAGAACTCCTGGAGCGGTCACCATTGAAACATACCGTGAAATAGTAGCTAAAGCAAAAGAGCTGAAAATAGGGATAACAATGCATTTAGCAGAAGCTAAGGAGGATCTAGAATATTTTAAGAAAGAATTCAAAATGAGGCCAGTAGAATTCTGTAGTTACATAGGAATGCTCGGACCCAATGTGGTTTTAATACATGTAGTTTGGGTCACCGATGAGGAAGTAAAATTGCTTGCAAAAACAGGAACCCATGTAGCCCACAACCCATCATGTAACATGAAGCTTGGCTCAGGGCTAACACCAGTAGCTAAAATGCTTAGAAAAGGAGTAAATATAGGGTTAGGATGCGATGGAGGGCCAAGCAATGATAATTACGACATGGTTGAGGAGATGAAAATAGCAGCACTAGGTCAAGCGCTAATAAATGGAGATCCTAAAGCAATAACAGCCGAACAAGTAATAGAAATGGCAACAATAAACGGGGCAAAAGCTATAGGATTAAGTAAGGAAATAGGATCCATTGAAGTAGGTAAGAAAGCAGATATAATAATCATAGACTACTGGAAACCGCACCTAATACCAATGCTAAACCCTGTAACTCACTTAGTCTACGCAGCTCAAGGACAAGACGTAGAAACAGTAATAATAGACGGAAAAATAGTAATGGAGAACAGGAAAATACTAACAGTAAGTGAAGAGAAAATCCTTGAGGAAGCAGAGAAGAGAGGACATGAAGTAGTGGGAAGGGCGGGAATAAAACCAATAATACATTGGACCGTAGAGTAAGTGTTTGGTGAAACGTCATGGAGCTA
>QMRV01000340.1 GCA_003649445.1 Thermoprotei archaeon
GATTTAAATATGTTGAACAGTTCCAAGAATATTTACAAAAACATGAATAAACTATACTCTAATGTTTTTCTAAACAATTGATTTTTTCCAAAACATTGTTTTAATACCGTGTAGATAATTAAACATAGAGAAATGTAGCTACCTTCCGAAAATTAAGGTCTTAAATGACCTATGGAGGTAGTTCATGGTTAAGGTTATCATTGCAGGTGTTCCTCCAAAGAATATTGTATACATTAAATTTACCACTATCATAAGCTTCCTGGTTGTTCTTCTCGCATTAACCTATGGACAAAAGCTGTTTTACGACTTATTATGTGTACTCGTATTTTTAATTCCTCTACTAACCATGAACTTCATAAAATCAGTTAAAGCTTCAAAAGCTGTTAAGAAATTTCTTAAAGACTGCATTATTTCAGATAAAGAACTGAAATTAAAGAGAGAATATAGAGTTAAATGGGGTGTTTTAGAGACTTTAGGCCATAGGACATTAAGCGGACTTTATAGTCATGATACGTTTTTCATACCGAACTCAAACACTATAAGACTACGTAAAGTAGAGCTAAACAATGTTGACGGCGATTTCTGCATTGTAATATCTAAAATGGGAACAGGAGCTGCTTTACTTTCAGGCTTTAAAATATTTGAAGGAGAATGTAAAGGTGTAACAGTGGTTTTTGTTAAACCGCAAAATATTGCTTATAAACCCGTTGAAGACGGTATCATTTTAAAATATAGAGAATATGTTGTAGAAGCTTCTATAAAGCCGTGTAGAGGAGGTTTCCAAGGTTCAGTTTACGTTTATGAAGGAGACAAGAAACTCTATGTTAAACTTATTCTCAACTGCATGATAAAGGTAGAGAATAGTGTATTTAAGAACAAAATAGTGCTTGTTCGGCCTAAGAACTTTTTAGAAAAATTTAACTATAATGCAGACATCAACGAAACCTATATTATTGTAACCTATGAGAAGAACATATCGCCTATAGCTTTAGCTAAGAAGTTAAAGTTGAAATTACCCCTAATTGCAGGTAATGTTAAAGGGAAATTAACATTAGAATTAACTATGAAAATACCTTTCCGTAAAAAATTAACAAAGAGAACTGCAGTTAAAATTATAAAGCTAAAGACATTAACTTCAGAGTATTCTTATATACTATGAGCTTAGGGAGCTCTTAGCCGATGGCTTCAAAATATATTTAGCAGTTATTTCTCATGTCCCCGAAGGGCTCCTTATATTACTTATTGTCACTGATTTCTTAAGCATTTTGAGAAGACGCGAAGCGCATTTCTATAGAATATTTTCTCTAAGTCTTTGCTTGTTAACCCAGCGTTCTTTAGTTTATTAACTAAGTGTGTTATTTTATCTACGCTTTCTAACCCTTTAGGTGCTGTTTGTATTCCAAGATAGTCTGTTCCTAAAGCTAAAATATCTACTCCAAAGTTTTCGTAGACATAAAGTATATGTTTTACAACAGTATCTATGTTTACCTCATTTCCTGATAGTGCTCCTGTGTAAAGAAATATCCCCACAACTCCCTTATTACTACGTAAGGCCTCTAAGACTTCATCGTCAACATTCCTGTCTATATTATAAACAGCTTTAACGCCGGCATGACTTATTATAACAGGCTTCTCAACGATGCTTAAAACATCTAATGAGGTTCTTTTACTTGCATGCGCTAAGTCTATAATTACGCCTAATTCTGAAGCTAAATCAACAAGTTTTTCACCTAAACCTGTAAGCCCATAATCTTTCACCGTTTTACATGAAGCAGCATATTTGTTATCAACATTCCATGTTAACCCAAGAACCCTAACACCTAGTTTATAATATAACTCAAGATCCCATGGGTTGTCTAAAGGATAAGCACCTTCTATGCCTATAATCAGCCCTATTTTATTTGTCTTTAATAATTCTCTTAAATCACGTCCACTTGATATTAGATGCAACCCATTACTGTATCTATTAGTTAGTCTATGGTAGAAGGCTATTTGATCCCATGTTTCAGTAAATGCGTCTCTAAATGACGTGCCAAACATTCCATTTTTAGGCTTAAGAAATCTTTTACCGGAAAATACTGCTCCTACAACGTACTTCACATTGGCTTTCTTATACTTAGGCAGATCAACAGGTCTGTTAGGATCATTTAAGCTAAAATCTTTAACTTCATATCCATTAAGGAAGTATGTTGATATATCTTCATGTAAGTCAAAAATATGCATGCTAAAGCACCTTAAACCTAGCTTTTAATAGAAAATGGTGTAAGAAAAAAGTTTTTATTTTAGGGGAAATGGTGGGCATTTACTGCAAACTTTAATATTAAATCCATGTTGTTGGGGATAACTACAGTTGTAGCGTTTACTAAGCCTCTAGATGTTTTCTTAAATACATTATCATACCTATCTACTATTGCTTCTGGAATTTCTTTTAACCAGTCGGGAATATTAGACGGCGGATATCTTACTATCCTAGACGTTTTAGAGATACATAGATCTCTTTCTTTAAGAGGTCTTCCTATAAACTCATAACCTGTTTCAAAACTTAGATTATGTTTCTCAATAAAGCTCCCTTTAAAATCTTTTATGAAGCTCCACTCATGGATTATCTTAGCTCTAGCAAGCTTAGTGTAAGTTAGTTTTCTTCTTGAAGAGAAAACATAAACCTTATCTCCATCAGTACCCACCATTACGTAGCATGGTCTACATTTTTTACCATGATAGACTTTGAGAAGACAGCCGGAGACATTGAAAACCCCGGGCTTAAATCTGTGTTTATAGTGAAATACGGGCATTATTATTTCGTAACTTACAGTTTTCATGATAATACACTTACCTAGCTTTTCCTATGTAAAATTTTGTTGCTAAATTAAGATAAATTATTAGCTTCTTTACTCTTAAC
>QMRV01000341.1 GCA_003649445.1 Thermoprotei archaeon
AGAAATAGGCTGCCTTGAAGTAAAAGTAGTAGGAGCAAGAGGTCAAGAAATTCAAGGCGCTACAGTAACAATAATCTACGGTGAAAAAGTAGTAGAAACAGGCGCAACAGATGCCTCTGGCCTCTACGTCACAGAACTGCCCCAAGCAACATATAAAGTTAAAGCAACATATGGAGGAAAAGAGGCGTCAGCTGAAGTAACTATAAAAGGCATGGAAACTTCTAGAATAACTCTGCAGCTAGACATATTCATATCAATTGCGGGATGGAGTCTCACATTACCAGAATTCATCGGGCTAATAGTCCTAATAGTACTAGTAATAGTAGCATTATTCCTAGTAATGCACGAATACTCAGTATGGAGGAGAAAGAAACTAGCAAAAGCGCTCACAGTACCTGCTCGCCGCTAGTTTTGCTCATAGTCTTAGCTAATCCAATAAACTTAATATCTATTTATACTACTTCTTCTTGTGCTAGACTTCGACTATAAAGTAGATAAACAAGGAATGCTCAAAACATATTTAAATTGGGTAGATCAAGTCAACTACATTCTAAGCCTCGATATATCCTGTCCAAGCAAATTCCGCGTAAAGCAAGGCTGCCGTGAATACTCTCCTCCAAAGAACATAGTAATATGCGGTTTAGGAGGATCAGGTATAGCAGGAGACTTAGTTAAAGATGCTTTAGGAGAGAAAATAAAAGTCCCTATGGAAGTAGTTAAAGACTATACGCTACCTCCTTACAGCGGAGAAGAAACACTAGTCATAGCGATTAGTTACTCAGGAAATACCGAGGAAACACTTTCTTGCTACGTTCAAGCCATAGAGAAAAACTGCATGGTAGCTAGCATATCTTCAGGAGGATACCTAAAGACATTCGCAGAGAAAACAGGCGGACTACACATACTGCTGAGACCGGGGTATCAGCCCAGAGCATCTCTACCACAGCTATTTTTCGCAGTAACAAGAATACTCGAGTGCCTAAACATAGTTCCTAAAATAGACTACAGTGAAGCAATAAAGATACTTGAAGAAAACAAGGAATCCCTTAGTCCAGATAAAAAAGACAACGAAGCAATGAAACTAGCAAAAAGACTCTACCAAAAAATACCTGTTATCTACGGGCACTCATTCTACAGAGGAACAGCACATAGACTCAAAAAAGAATTCAATGAAAACAGCAAAGTACCAGCTAAAGCCGAAGACTTCCCAGAACTAGACCACAACGATATAGTCGGATGGGAAGACACAGAGCTATCCAAAGTATTCACAGCAATAGTTCTTAGAGACGAAGAAGAATATCTCACAGAGAGAATAGAGGCGACAATAGATATCATGAAAAGCTACGGCGCAGAAATAATAGAACTCGAAAGCAGAGCAGAAACAAAACTAGCGAAAATAATCGACATATGCCACTTAGGAGGAGTAGCAAGCATATATTTAGCACTTCTCTACGGAAGAGATCCTGCCCAAATAAAACCAATCTCAATGCTTAAAGAAAGACTCAGCAAAAAAGTAGGCCTCCAGAAAAAACTATTAGAAAAACTAGAAAAGCTTCTAGGCTAATGGAAATAAACGGATTTAAAATAAAAGTATTTAAAGGAGTTTATTCGCCTTCAGAAGACACTTTTTTACTATACGATAACATAGACGACGCCGGAAAAATATGTATTGAAGTATGTTGTGGAACAGGGCTCATAGCACTTAAATTGGCGTCCAAAAAGGCCTACGTTATAGCAATCGATGTAAACAAAACGGCATGTTACAATACACTAGCAAACGCCAAAGAAAACAGTCTTGCAGACAAAATAGATGTAGTATGCGGAGACCTCCTCTCAGCAATAAGAAAAGAAGCTAAAGTAGACATAATAGCATGTAATCCTCCCTATCTTCCCTGCGAACCAGAAACACAAGAAGATATAGCATGGTGTGGTGGAAAAAATGGGTGCGAAGTAATACTTAAGTTAATAGATATGTACAGTGAGCTCTTTAAAGGACAATGTCCGCTATATTTCATTTTCTCCAGCTACACAAACATTGACAAAGTAATGAAAAGCATTAAAAAACATGGACTTGTAGCAAAAATCGTAGCTAAAAAAGAGTGCCCTTTCTTCGAAACACTGTACTTAATTAAAGTAGCTAAATCAAAAACAATAAATCGAGAAGACAAAAATACAATTAGGGAGCTGAGCAGTGACGAATCTACAGGCCGCTGAGCTATGATGACTTTTTCTCTACAATAATATCTACGAAAACTGGTCCCTTAATATCAATCGTTCTGTTTTTCTCGTGAATATATTTCATTATCTTAGGAGAAATCTTAATATTAGCGTCGGCTGGGCCTTCAACCCATCTTACGCGCATCCACCCTGTTTTTCTGTCTTCAATTAGTTTAGCGAACTTCTTTACAATGAAGTCTATATAGCGTCCAACGTATATTCCTTCATGGTCTTCTACACTACTGATGATATTTCCATTGTGTACGTAAATTTTATTGAATGTTGCTGGTCCAGCATATGGCTTAGGATCTGGTTCATATAAGTAGATATCTATTTTTTCGTCACTGTAGATGTGTACTTTAAATGGACCTGCTTTGCTTCTATATTTTTCTATATTTGATAAGAGTATTTTCTCTATTTGTTTTCCGTATTCAGTAGACGGACTTAGAATAGGTTTTATTCTTGAAGCTATATCTTGGTCGCTTATTACTGAGTACAGGTAAGGAAATACTAGGACTCTTATGTCTTCAGTATTGTATATTACTTGTGCTAGTCTTTCTACACCTAAGCCGAAATTGTAGACAGGGTAGGGGATATCGTAGTTGGCTAGTGCTATGGGAGAATATAGGCCGAAGGTTCCTATTTCATGCATTTTTCCGCGGAGTTCTACGTATA
>QMRV01000342.1 GCA_003649445.1 Thermoprotei archaeon
ATAAGACAGATATTTTGTCAGTTTTCTACCTATTTTATTTACCTTTGTCTTCTCCATATCTGCAAATGCGTCTTTTAATGGTCTTGAAAGGCCTACGGTAATTACATATGCTGGGTCGTTTGCTGCTCTAGTAGTAAACTTTAAAGTTACCATAGTCTACCCCACTTTAACTATTTGCTTTTTAAAATTTAAACTTTGAATAATAAAGTTCAATAAAAGAAGAGTTTCACAGTGCTCTACTCTTCAACTATGTGGGAAGCTGCTATGGCTACTTGACCTAAGGCTAATCCTCCATCTCCTGGAGGTACTTGCTTATTTAAAATAACTTCTACATCTTCCTCCTTAGCTTTCTCAATTACTGCTTTAACTATGAAATCATTTACTGCAGCCCCTCCGCTAATTAAAATCTTAGGTAGTAATTCTGTCCCTTTAATAGCTTTTAATGCTATTTCTGCTAATGCCTCGCCTAAACAGTATTGTATTGTTGCTGCAATGTCTTCTTTACGCTTAGCATTCATATTTTCGAAAGCCCATTTAAACATATCTGCAACGTTAACTATGAAAACGCCGTTCACAGCATCTATTTTAGGCTGATAGTCAAGAACCCTGCCCTTACGTCTTTTAGAATAGGCTTCAAGTTTCATTGCAGGTTCTCCTTCATAAGTTCTTAAATAGCATATGCCGAGTAAAGCCGAAATAGCGTCAAGAAATCTGCCAGTACTAGACGCTTTAGGTGATAAGCTGTTAATTACTTGGTTTACTATAATATTTAATTCTCGAAGACCGTATTTTAGCCACTTGTAAAGCCCACTATTAGTAACATACTTTTTAGCATATTCTTCACCGTAAACGGTTATGAGGTAGCTTATTAGCATTCTTATAGGGTATATTGTTGCTAGATCGCCTCCAGGCATAACTTGATACGATAAATGACCTACTCTTCTGAAAGCATTATATGATGCTATTAAAACTTCGCCTCCCCAAATATTACCATCAACACCGTACCCTATGCCGTCGATAGCTATGCCTACAACATTTCTATGAGGCGGTATTTTTTGTTCTACCATTAAAGAGGCTATGTGGGCATGATGATGTTGAACTGTTATCAGCTTGGAACCGTATTTTGTAGCCCACTCTTTAGCTAATCTAGTTGTAGCGTATTGTGGATGCATATCTGATACGAAAACGGCTCTACTTAGATTCACATTGTAGGTTTTTATTAGGAACGTTAATGCTTCTTCTAGGAAATTTAATGTTTCGTAATCATCCATATCTCCGATATACTGCGTGGGTATTATATGCTTTTTCAGCGCTATAGCGCCAACATTCACAAGCTCTGCTCCGAAAGCTACAATAGGTTTTGATATTTCTACGGGGGATTTAAACCACTTAGGAGCATAACCTCTACTTCTACGTAAAAACACTGCCTTATCGCAAGTTAGTCTAACAACACTATCATCAACTCTATTTACTATTCTCCTATTATGTAATAAGAAGTAGTCAACATACTTTGATAATTTGCCAAAAGCGCATTTTTCATCGATACACATAGGTTTACCTTTTGGATTACCACTTGTCATTATTAGAAATTTGTCTTTAGTTTCACTTAGCAACATGTAATGTAAACCTGTGTATGGTAACATTATACCTAGTGTATCAAGTCCTGGTGCCACGTATTCTGAAACAATATTATTTTCTCTTTTAGGTATAAGTACTATTGGTTTTTCAGGTGAAGTTAGTGCTTTCACTATTTTCTCATTTAAAACGGCTATTTTGTCCACAACTTCAAGGTTTAAACCCATTAATGCAAAGGGTTTTTGGGGTCTCCGCTTACGTTTTCTTAAAGTTAAAATAACTTCATCATCCGTAGCTAATGAAGCTATGTGAAAACCGCCAATACCTTTAATTGCAACTATGAAGCCTTCATCTATTAGCTTAGCTGCTTCAAGTATAGGGTTTTTTACAGACAACGTTTCCCCATTTCTATCAGTTAACCATACTTTAGGTCCGCACTTAGGACAGCTAATTCCTTGGGCATGAAATCTTCTTACATTATTAGGGTCTCTGTATTCTTTAAGACATTCACTACATAAGGGAAAGTCTATCATCGTTGTATTTTCTCTATCATAAGGGACCCTCTCCATAATTGAGAATCTTGGACCACACCATGCACAACTATTGAACGGATACATATACCATCTACTTTTAGGGTTAAGTATTTCATTTAAGCAGTATTCACATAGCCCTATATCGGGGGGTATCATAGAGTAAAGTTTATGCTCTGAACCGCTTTTAAGAATTGAGAAGTTTTTAAAACTCAGTAAACGTGTTTTTTCTATCTCTAATTCCTCTATAACTGCAGGTGGTGGTTTCTCCCGTTCAAGCAAGTTTAGGAATCTAAGTACTTGACTTAATTCTCCCTCTACATGAACCTCTACTTCACTACCCCCTAAGTTTCTCACATAGCCTTTAACATTGCTTTTACAAGCTATTCTATGAATGAAAGGTCTAAAACCAACTCCTTGAACTACTCCTGAAACCCTAAGCTTTAACGCTATCTTATCCATTAGTACACTATGCCCTCTAATCATTTACCTAAGGTTTAACATATAAGTTACTACTTACGTATTAGCTATAGAGAAAGTAGTAAGGCAATATGCTATGTGTTTAGGTATACCCGGAGTAGTTGTTGAAGTTAGGGACACGATTGCTATAGTAGATTTCGGCGGTGTTAAAAGGGAAGTTGATAGTTTACTCGTACCAAATATTAAGCCTGGAGATTACGTTATAGTACATGCTGGTGCAATTATTTCTAAACTTAGCCCTGAGGAAGCCGAAGAAACTATTAAGGCTTGGCGTGAAGTTTTAGAGGCTCTATACGAG
>QMRV01000343.1 GCA_003649445.1 Thermoprotei archaeon
GAAATTCAAAGATCCAATACTCAACGAGTCGGCAGGATCAAAAATCGGGCTCATGGTTATAGCACTAGACTTACACTTTAAGGGGCTAAGCATCCGTCAAATAAAAGACCATTTATGGCAGGTATACGGCGAAGACTATTCCCAATCCACAGTGCACCGCTGGATAACCAAACTAATACAAAAATTCAACGAGGCGCTAAGCCGTGAAAAAATAGAAGTAGGCGATAAGTGGCTGGCAGACGAAACAATCGTCAAGGTCAACGGCAAAGCAAAGTACCTCTGGAACATAATGGACTACGAAACTAGGCATCACATAGTCAGCATGCTTAGCGACGGAAGAAGCTCCGAGGAAGCGCTAAAAGCCATTAAAGAGGCAATAGCGAGGGCTGGAAAACCTCCGAAAAAACTCGTCACGGACGGGCTAAAATCCTACTCCAAAGCCTTGGAACATCTCAAAAACCTGTCCATACAGCACATAAGCAATGTGGGTATAGCCAAAAAAGAAAACAACAACAGAATTGAGAGACTGCACGGCACAATCAAAGAATGGGCCAGAAGAAAACGCCATCTAAAAAACATCGAGTCTACAATTGAGCTGCTAGAAGCCTTTCGCCTATACTACAATTATATAAGACCAAATCAAGCGTTGCTAAAACAACAGAGACCCCGCAGGAAACTTGTGTCAATATTCGTAAAATAAGAGATTCTCTGTTCTATGGATGATGAGTCCTTGACAAAAAGCATCTGTTTAACGCTGACAAGACTTGCGGAACGCGATATCAGGCTTTATCTCCGTATGTCCAATAACAGGGGATGGAGATAAAGCCAAATATTGAAATTAGATATGTGCCGAAAGAAATACAAATTGATCGGTACATCCTAAAAAAATACCCAGAACTTTTCAGAAGAAATATACATAGAGAGATTACTCCCATAAACATCTGCGTAAACTACTACTGTCTTACACACACGAGAATCATCAAAATCCATGATGGAAGCTGTGCCGAAAAGAATCACGATTAAGACGACATATTACAAACCAAAAAGGATGACATAGAAATAATTTCAACGGAAAGTAGCGTGGGATCCAGCCGGAAATGTTCTAATGAAAATCTGCAGGTTTTTGATGCCAAAAAAGTTTACTATTTAATGTTTGCACCCTATATTCCTCAGTTTCCTTATTTTTCCTTCAATTTTGCCAGTGTCTTTGCAAAATAATTTAGGAAAGCAAGAGTTGTGTGCAAAGCTAATTCTGCGTCTTTCCTAAGGACTGGTTCCCTTTCAAGAGCTACTTCATGTCTGAGACCCAGAAAACTTTCTAAGGCGCCCTTAAACCTGCCTATCCTCTCAAACTTATCTTTGCCTAAACACTGTTCGAGTTTAACCCTAACAGGCTTAGTTGCTTTGCCTATTTTATCAATAACGTCTTGACAATGCATTAAAACTTTTACGTAATCTCCTTCATTAAGCTTTACCTTCGCCTTCTCAAAAGATTCTATAGCATCATCTAAAACGCCAGAGGGAAATGAAGGAATCAACAGCTCCACAATTTTGAATTTTCCATAGCCTAAACCTTCGAGAACCCTAACCCATTTAGATTGAGGTACTATAATCTGTGAGTAACCTGGAGATCTAACCCAAAAACTATCCACTTGTAGACCTCTTAACATACCTTCTTTTAACATTTCAAATCCATCTGCCCTCGGATGTAGGTTTACTCCAAGTAAGTCTATGCGAAGCTGTAAATAGAGATCGCCTGTCCTTTTCTCTTCTATCAAACCTAACTTTTTGTAATCAAGTTCAATTTTTGGCAAAATACGATGTTCTTCGTTAGGTGCTATATCAAATCTTTCAAAAACAGTGTCAATAGCTCCGACATAAATCTTCTCTTTAGTTGCTCTCAATAATCCTCCATAACCAAAGACAACCCAAATATGACCAGTATTATTCTTCAACCTTACATCAAACTGTAACCTTGGCGGATAATAGCCCTGCACTGCGCTTAGATCTATGCACTCACCTTCCATGAACCTACTCTCCATACATTTTCTACCATAATAGTAATGCTCTCTTTTATTTTTTGTAGCTACATTCTGCCTTAACAATTTTTGCAAAATGTTAGCATGAATATATAAAATTAGTTGTGTGTATCAGAAGGGTCTAGCTCCTTCATTTTAAACCCCAGATGGCTTTAATTATTCAGGCGATAGGAGGATTAGCGATAAGATTACGGCAAAAAGGAATATAAAAGAGAAGCCCATTTTCGGATTATTTCATGGCCCCAAGCAAATTGGCTATTTGCCTAAACCCAAAAAAGGAGACTTTATGCAATTATTGACGAGGGCGGTGGTTTCTTTTTCCCTTTGCTTTTTGTTCTTCTGGGAGAACTATTTTTCCATAGGCTTTTTCATACTGTTCGATGTGCCCAGCTAACCAATTCATCAGGCTTTTCGCTTTTGAGAGGAAAGTGTAGGCTATAGGAAATAATTAGTAATGATGACCCTATAATTTTATTGTTACGAATTTAATGGTGTTATCTGGTGCAAGAGAATCTTAACGCCTGAGGGGTCTTCATATATGAGAGAAACTCGAGGCTTTGCTTGTTCACTCCGGAATTGAAGTCTAAGAGATGAGTCAAAGCGTGCACATGGTAGCAAAGCACGCGGGCGCGGCGATGATCCTGATAACAGTTACAGCCGTTTTATTATAAAATCTTCTTAGCCACTAAGAAGGTTCTGAGGACACCAGACATTCGATATGAACACTTAAAGAAACTTGCCGAGAAGGAGGAAGCAATTAAACTTAATGTGCATAGCGTCTTTCTTCAAAAGAAAGCAACACTAAAGTGTCCTAAATGTGGGCAGAGATTCGCGTTA
>QMRV01000344.1 GCA_003649445.1 Thermoprotei archaeon
GCGTGTAATAGTACTCTTCAGGGTCGTAGTATTGATATTTTAGTATTTGGTTGAATTTACCATTACGCTCTACTATGAAGTATGATTCTGCATGAACAGGGATAATATTACTTCTTTCATTCAAAAAGATCACCACTTAGAATTTTTGTAGAGAGAAATTAGAAGGTAATGGATGTTGCCTAGGGGCGTCCTCCGCGCACATCTCTACCCTTGCGGGGTTAGATTGTACGGATCATTTCTTAAAATAATACTGTGTTTTTATTATGTTTTACTGATTTTGCTTACATGAGTTTTTTCCTGGTACTCCATGTTTTCTGGAACTATCTTAACCCAAACAGGTCTCGGATCACCAGTTATCCTTATTAAAGCTTCACCTATTTTTAGCCATGTCATTCTCTCTTTCTCATCATCATTAAGCTTCATATACTTAGCCACTGTTTCTACATAGTCTTTACTATTAGAACCGAAAACTATTACTGTCCCTGCATTATCAAGTATGTCTTTGGGGAAATCCGATATGTCCTGGGAAGCTAAAGCAACAGCTAAACCGTATCCTCTTCCTTCTTTAACCAAGCTTCTAATGATCCTGGATCCAGCTTTAGTATCTGTTAACCTCCATGCTTCATCTATTATTACTAAATGCCTTAACTTATTTGTCGGCGTTAGAGTAAGCATATAATTCGTTAGTACTTGTAAAATGGCTAATGCATATATCTTTCTATATTCCTCAGGTAATTTGTAAAGAGCAAATATTATTGGTTTCTTCACTATAATCATCATATCATTAAAGTTACTTTGCAGGAAAACCTTACTGTTTAACTGTTCGACCTTAGTAAGCAAGGTATATGACTTCAGCTGTAATTCTCTGTTTAAATATTCTTCCTTAATTATATTTATCAAAGTTTCTAAATCAGGATGTTGGGCTCGCTCATAAGACTTTAAAATTGCCATGTAAAGAATATATTCTTCAGTGGGCTCTAGTTCCGCTAATGCTTTAATTAAATCTACTACCTGCTTAGCACGTAGTTTAGGACTGGTAAACCATGGTAACAATAGATTAATAGGTGATTTTTCAGGGTCAACTATGGTTATACCCATAGCTTTATTTAATCCTTCAAACTCTCCTCTTAAATCCAAAATCCATATTGGTATATCATATTGTTCCATAACCCTTTTTGCGATAGTGTAAAGTAGTGTTGTTTTACCTCTTCCTGTGGGACCTACTATAACCATGTGCTTAGTCAAATATTTTTCAAAGTCATAGAAGACTAGTGTCCCATAGTCTATGTCTTCACCTAAGAATATACCTTCGCCAGAAACTTTAGGTCTTTTAACGTAACCTATGGGTGTTAAGAAGCTTATATCGGACTCTAGGACTGTTAAAGGTTTGCTTTTACCTAATAGTCCATGGGTTATGGCCTCTAACACTTCATCCTCTGTTGCCTTTTTAACCTCCAATCCCATGCTTGCTTTGAAAGACGATACTAGTGCTTCGCCTTTTCTCTTTAATTTTTCATAGAGTTTTCTCATATTGGCTTCGTAAGCAAAGGCTATTAAGTATATTTTTACGTTAATAGGTGTTTCTCCTTTACTTACTCTGTTAAATATTGCTTCAAGTTTCTGCAGTTTTCTCTGAATATAGGGATTAGCTGGATCCGCTGAAAGTAATACTCTATAGTTTGTTATAGTGCGTTCTAGGTTTCTAATATATTTCCTTGCATCGCAGCTCTTCTTTATAAGAAGTATTGAAATATTGTCTTCTGATGCTACTATGAAATTGGTAAATGCTCTTAACTGTTGTGATAGGAAGCTATGTGAAACGTCAGCAAAAGTGTATGGTATTTCGTCGACAACGTACACGATGGCACCTTTATATACATTTTTACCTGCAATAACAACAAAATTGTCTTCAACATGAAATTCTCCTATGTTTTTCAAATAGTATTCCTTAGATCTCCTAATAAACTTCTTTAAAACATCCTTATTAGACATTATAATAGCCAAGCACATTGGAGCTAATACTAATACTGGTACTATGTATAAATTATTCATTAAAGCTGCAGAATTCACTGTAAAAATGAAAACAATGAATCCGGAAACTATGAGGATATATGGTATTACTTTATTACTTTCCACGTATGTCACCACCTTTTACAATATTCCTATAATAAGTTAAGATAGCTAGAAACGGAAACACTATTAAAACTGCAAATAATGCTATGTTCAAAACGGTTATCTTATCTAGGTATCTAAACACATTGTAGAAAACGAAAACTATTGTGAAAACATACATTATTATCATGGTTTTAAAGGGATCCATAAGCCCACCTCACGTTTTTATAGGTAATCTTATTTTTCTACCGCCTATGGCATATGCTAGAGAATATGTAGACATAATTAGTATTGACAAATATGTTCCAGGTAATACTATCCATTCAAATACAGCATTAGCAATGACCTTCCCAAGCTCTTCGAAATCGCCTATGTTTTTAGATATAGTTTCAAGATAGCCCTTATCAGTAATCTTAGGGTCTTTAACGCTGTGTTGAAAGTTAGCTCTTACGCTTAGCACCCATGTACCTTCATTTAAGAATACGTCGTATATTTGGAAGCTAACGCCTCCCCAGTTTCTTATTTTGCTGTATCTTATAGTTTTAGTGCTGTTAACTATGACTTTATCAACATTATATTCTTTGTGAATAACTAATGTTATTGTTGCAGGTTTACTTATTGTAAATTTTAAGTTTACTAAGTCGCCTCCTTTAGTAATTTTCAATGTGCTAAGTGCTTCATTGCTATTCGACTTTACGAAAAAGTACTTACTGATAGTTATCATGTCCTTTATTTTTATTTCAACAAA
>QMRV01000345.1 GCA_003649445.1 Thermoprotei archaeon
CCTTAACAGGCAAAACACAAACACCTTCCAACCAATCCTACAACACCATATACGAAAACAAACTATTAAAGCTTCTTAAACCCCCCTTAAGAAAACAAAAAGGAGGAAAAAATTACCTATTAAGCTTAAGAAGTCAGATACGTTTTAAAGTAAATTACTGGAGCCCATTGAAAATCATGTGATCTACCATAGTATACTCTATGAGATAGTCCTGGGTCCGAATATAGGTCAATGGAGAAGTGAAAAGCTTCTACATTTTCGTACACAAAGTTTACGCTTATAAATAATCCTATTGCGAATGCCTTATTAGCAGCTTTCTCGCTAATTTTACCTAAAGCTCTTAAAACATTAATAAACTTCAGAGTATCTATAGCAAACTTATTCGAACCCCAGCTACTCTCATCCCTCATGTAATATGGATAATCATCGGATGTTGAAGTGTATTTTCCTTCATACTTCCATGAGTCTATGGCAATTAGAGCATCCCGATATGATAGACAATATCTTATATGGAGTAGCTTTAAGAAACAACATGTACTTACTAACATTAGACCTAGAATTTAGAAATTTCCTTAAAAAGCATAACTTAAAATACAATATGTTAATAACGCATCAAGAACTATTCGGCAAGATAGAAAGACAAGACTACAAGTCTTATTAATGCTGTATGAGAAACAACGGAGCTATGAGCCCCCCTTAAGATAGGAGGGGGTTAGCACGTTAGATCCAGGATCCGCCTGTATTAGGATTATCTTCTTTAACATGCCGTTGCAGGTTTTATATAAAAGCATATTATCTTACATGTTTCTCCTTGGTGCGTTATGTTTATGTTCTTGTTTAGGGTATTGTTCTGCATAGATGTGCCGTCGCCAAGGGTCGGCGGTGAAAGTCCCCGCAATGACCGATGAAGCCAGAGCGACCGTGGGGGAAAGGATGAACCGATGACAAAACATATAAAAACATATAAAGAGGCGAACCCTAAACCTATAAACCACAGCATGTAAAGATTATCGAAGAGGAACCGTCAGCTTGACCTCCAGAACACCTCCATACTGGTATTGCTATCTATGGCTACTGCTTGGTGCTCTAGGAAGCGCTGAAGCATGTGCTGGGCGTGATAAACCACCTACCGTGTCTAAAAGTAATTAAAAATAACAAGAAACCACAGTAGGCAGGAACACCTTAAAACCAACATTACCTGATACCTTACAGTATTTTCGATAAAGTACCCTAAAACCCCTACCACAGCCAACACTAAGAACATAGTTAAAGTAGCTAATACTGTTCTTTTTCAGCTCGTAATCACCAATCATTTAGCTTCTTCTAAAACCTTAAAAGTATTATCTACAACGCAGTAACCGTATTTCTAAAAAATGTTAATTTGAAAATAAACTTTTTAACCCCATGCGAAATGCGCCCTATAAGAGTTAGGATCATTATTATGACGCCAACGACATAGTGTCCCGCTTTTAAGCCACTTAAACCATATTTCAAAGTGGTCTATTTCGATCTCTCTATACCAACTAATACTTAAGTAGAACACTTTGTATCCAAAACTGAAACCTATTACTGTTTTTATCTCAGCATTACCGGGTCCTCCAGGACCGAAGTCTAAATTTAGTTCCTGTCCCACGCTTCCATAGCTACACCCAGCATAGTCTGGAGGCGTTCCTTCACACTGACTACAGCTAACGTACTCGTATATTTCACCTGAGCCACCATAGTACTCAGAGGGATATAGAACATAATAGCAATACGAGCCACCTTTTTCAAAATGTATCCACCATTTTTCAAGTATATATATTACATCGAATTTCAACTTACCTTTAGCACCATTCTCTACTAAGTACACTGGGCTTCCAGGCTCTTCAAGAGGGTACGTTTCCTTCTTACCATTACTATTCCACTCAACTTCATCAGGTGTGGGGCAAACAAGGCTTCCATACCAGTCTGAAGTGTATGATTCAAAGTACAAAACTGTGTTTTCCTTCACGAAGTACCCAACCTTTAAATCTGGAATAGAGTGTAGCTGTATATTAGTTCCAGTTTCTTGAGTTTCATTTTTACTCCATTCCATTTCACGTTCAGCTAAAGGTTCTACAGTATCTTCCTTAGTTTTTACTTTGAGAAGATAATGTGAATCTCCATTGTTTGTATATGTATGTATCTTTCCAGGTTTTAACTCTATTCCAATACTTACTATGTTAATTGGTTTTTGAACCCATACTTCAACTATCTTAGAACCTAAGTAGCCTTCAGCTGGATTAGCTACTATTACTAGGAATTCATAGGGTTCGTAAAGTACTGTCTTGTTAGGTAGTATTTTAATAGGTATTCTCCATACTTTAAACGTTATTCTAGCGGGTAAACTTACACGTTTCATATGTATTATTTCAGAATGACCTATGTACCTTGAGGCAGTTAGATTATGTATCACTACTACGTATGTTCCGCTAACGGTTTCCCCATTAATCTTAGGTTCTATGTTTATTGTGATTGCTGCTATGTTTCTGCCTTCCAAATAGTCTTTGAACAGATCGTAGAGCATTATCGGGTTGTTAAGTAGAAGAGCACTTACTACTATAGGGCTTAGAATCACTGTGGCAAGTAGAAGAGCTGAAATAACCTTCAACACGTTCTCATACCTCCTATTATAAACTATTTTGTGTAAGAACTTATTTTTTTCAAAAGGGGTAAGATAGTAAAGTTTTTAAACAGGAAAATGCACTTTTGCACTTCAAAGTTTCACTAGTGCTTCGTATGCTACATATAATCCCACTATTATTATCGATATTGCGTATATTAGCCTTAGCAGCCATGGTGGAGATTTTACTGCTAATTTTGCTCCAA
>QMRV01000346.1 GCA_003649445.1 Thermoprotei archaeon
CAACTGTTCCTCCGGGAACCACATTAAACCTGGGAAAACCTCTTCTTGAAAAAATCAGCGGCTTAAAAGCCGAAAAAGACTTTGGTTTAGCATATAGTCCCGAACGAATAATGGCCGGTCATGCACTGCAGGACATAGAAGAAAACTACCCTAAAATCGTAGGTGCTGTTGGACCGCGAAGTCTCAAAGCAGCAAAAGCACTATACGAAGTTATAGCCAAGAAAGGAGTAATAACCTTATCTTCAACAACAGCAGCGGAGTTCGAAAAAGTAGCTGAGGGAGTCTATAGGGACGTAAACATAGCATTAGCTAACGAACTAGCTAAACTAGCTAAACTCCTAAATGTAGACTTCGAAGAGGTAAGAAAAGCAGCTAATAGCCAACCCTTCTGCCACCTACACAAACCAGGAGTTGGAGTAGGAGGCCCATGCATACCAATATATCCATACTTTGTTCTTCATACGGCAACGAGATTCAATCTTGAACTCCAACTAACAAGACTTGGAAGAGTAATCAATGAGCACATGCCTGAATATGTAGCTAATTTAACTTTAGAAGCATTAACTAAACTCGGCCTAAGAGCTGAGGAAGCAAAAATTGCCATATTAGGACTGGCTTTTAGGGGAGACATAAGCGATACTAGGCTAACACCTACGCTTGATCTCATAAGGTTCTTAGAATCCTACGGAATAACGGATATTATAGTCCATGACCCCTATGTTAAAAGCAACCCTACGAAATACCCTATGGTTAGGAACTTAGAAGAAGCAGTTAAAGGCAGACATATTATAATTATTGCAACAGATCATAGCGAATACAAAAGTCTTAGACCTTCTAAAATACTTCGGCTTTCAAAACTAGAAAGAATTGCCATTATTGATGGAAGACACATTATAGATTTTAAGGAAAATGTTGGAGGTAAAGTAATATATGTTGGAGTAGGTAGGCCATGGTTTTTTCTTTAGCCTCAGAATATTTTATCTCTAGTATCGCTTACCGAAATAATATAGACTTCATTATTCACCACTTCGTATTGTAATGTTAAGATAGAATTAGTTTCAAAGCCACTTTTCTTATTTCAGCGGGAGTTGCTATAATAGATATGATAATGCATCTATTAGCTCTTCTTCTCTTAAGAACTTCTTTAAAATTAGCTATTATTGAATCTGAAGTAGCTACGCAACCAAGCAATCCGCCGCCAAGTAGTGGGAAGAGAACGTTAAAAGGGAAGGCATTAGAGCTGAAATTTTTAAAGGTGTTGCCGCGACAATTGTGTAGTACCATTACGATTACCGCTTTTTATCTTCAGATAGAGACGCCTATAGCGCTAATGCTTAGCTGAATGAATTAAATAATTAAGAACCCTAACACGCGCATTGTTAAGAGCTGATGGAATAGGTCACGTGAATTCCTTAGGTAAAATAGCTAGAAAGGTTTCGGAAAAGTGTTCAACAATATTTCTCTTTCAAGAGGATGAAATGTTATGGTCCGGTGCTCGATTAGGCTTTCCAAATAATCTTCCAAACGTTTTCTCCATATCTCCCCAAGAAACACAGATAAGAGCGTGGTAATCGTTGTTTACTATACAGGAGCTTCCCTAGTATGACCATTCAACATTGCAAGAGAATTGTATGGAATAGAATCAGCGAACAATGTATCGGGAGAGCAAGATCTGTATAGTAAAATGAAATCTAGAGAAATAGATGCAATAGTGTATGAAGTATGTGACATAGCGACCCTTGTCATGAGGCAAAAATCTCAAGAAACACCTACGGCACTAGTTAAAGGAGTAGACTATGATAGACATAAACACAACTAGTAGACAGAATAGGAAGAGACGTTAGAAACCAAGCTAAAGCACCAAAACACATAGTAAAAGTCCTATGAACAAAGCACGTACACAAAATACTACTATCAATAATTAAGTCGTAAGGCATCAACTCTAGTAACCTGGATATTAGCATGGTTTAATATTTTGCTTTGCAGTCAAACATATATTTCATTAATGCTAAACCTCGCTCACGAAGTACCCGGTATGGTTAAATATGTTGTTAAAGTTAATCACAAAGGCTTAATCGCTATACCTGCTGAACTTAGGAGAAAGTATGGTGTTAGAGAATGTGAAGAAATTATCTTAATCGATGAAGGAACATTTATCGTTCTAGTACATAGAGTTAGGCTAGCAGATTTTTACGGCTCAGCTAAAAACTACGGTAAAGTAATTGATGAAATGATTGAAGAGGTTTATAAGGAGAGGAGAATCGAAGCTTATTCAAAAAGAGGCTAATGGAAAGCCCTTTAAGCCCAAGACTTCATAACTGTGAGGTTTAGAATTAACGCTACCGCTAAAGCAAGCATAGCTATCGTAAACAATCCCCTCTTATACTTTGTTTCCAATGCGAAATTACTTAGGAAAACATCTAGAAGGGAACCTGAAAGAACACCTAGGAAAATAGCGGGTTCAAGCCCATAACTCAAACAGAAGAAGCTAAAGCAACAATAGACACGGCCACGAAAACCCTAAAACAGTCTCATCAACGCTCAAATCCATAAGCCTCCTGAAAACCTATAAGAATAGGTAAAGCACCAGAACCAAAAAACACCCTTAAGAAAGCCTGCAATAACACCTACAACAATATTTAATCCGTTATCGCTATCCTTCCCCCACTATTCTCATCCCCTAACATGTTAATTGCTGAAGCAACTACAAGCAATAACGCAATAAAGACAAGCTTAACATAGCCACCAATCCTAACCCCAAGCATTAAAGCAGCTAAAGCACTTAAACCAATAACCAATGACCCTCTAAAATGCAACCTAACATCAACAACTCTCCTAC
>QMRV01000347.1 GCA_003649445.1 Thermoprotei archaeon
GGTTTTTTACTAGATTTTCTCAATTTCACCCCTCACATACTTTAAAGCCTCTTCTACTGGTATTTCTACACGGTATTTTCTCTTGAAAAACCCTATTATATATTTGACATCTCTCTCTAAAAGTATGGAAGCGCTAGGATGTTCTTTTTCTACGTATTGAGGCCAATCTATTAATATTGGTCTTTCAGTATCTAGCTCTACCATAACATTGTATTCGCTTAAGTCTCCATGAACTATTCCTACTACGAGATATGCTTTTCTAACACTATCGAGTATTGTACGTAACATGGTTTCAGGGTCTAGGGGGTTCCTATATTTTAGCAGTAAAACACCGTTAATATGCTTCATAACAACAGCATGCCTGCTTCTACCTAAAGGTACGGGGACATTTACTTGAGCTTTTAGGCACTCTATTAATGCTTTAAATTCTCTTTCAGCAGAGGTTGCGGATCTTAGGAGCCAAGAAACTTCAGCTTCTTCAGCGTATACTCTAAGTCTTTTCACTTGCCTGAAACTTGTTCTACCTACTCTATGAAATTTAACCACTATTTTCTCGTTAGCTGGACTTAATCCCAAATATAAATCTGCTTCCTTACCAACACCTAACTTAGGTCCAAGAGCATAAACGATGTTTCTCCTAACTAAATCTTCTAGGGCTAAGCAATCGTAGCCTAAACCTGTTATTCTATACCCTGTATAATCTCCTCTATACCTTTTAACAAGCTTTAAACTATTAAGCTTGGAAAGAATAAGCGAAACATCCTTATCTACCATTCTGCTTCTAGAAACTATGATGTCTAAGGGTACGTACTCATACTTCTTCATAAACTTCTCTATAACCCTAAGTATCTTTAAGTCTCTAGGTGTTAACTGCTTAAATATGTATCCGGGATTTACTGGCATTACTTGCGTACCTTAATCTAGGTTCATATTTAGTATGAGTACTTTAAAAATGCTGTTAAAATAGTATTTAAGGTGATTACATTTTAGAAGGTTTTTAAATCAGTTAAAAATTAATATATTAAATTAATATATTTCAACAACCTATGTATTGGTGAGGGTAAAACAGTTGTCACTAGAAGCAGAAGGTGAAGTGAAACTAGTTATACCCAAGAACCCAGGCATATACGAAGTCGAAGATACATTAATTGTTCGTGGTGAAGAATACGTTCAGAAAGTAGCTTCAGCTCTTTCATCAGTTACAAGACTTAGAATATTGAAGTATTTAAGGGAAGGAGGAATGTACGTTGGTAAGGCAGCAGAACTTATATCTCAAAGTAAAGCGAATGCTAGCGCTCAAATAAGAATACTTGAAGCTGTTAAGCTGGTTAAGTCAACTTATGAACCTGGTAAACGTGGTGTTAAAAAGATTTCAAAAACTAATATAAGGAAAGTTCTTTTAGTGTTAGATTAAACCTATTGCCGCCTTAAGAAAACCTAGGTATGGTGGGGAAGGACTTAAAGGTCTAGACTTAAATTCCGGGTGAGCCTGGGTTCCTAAGTAAAACGTATGCTCTTTTTTACTTAACTCTATAAACTCTACTCTACCATCATAACTTAAACCAGAAATTCTAAGTCCGTAAGCAAATACCTTGTCAATATATTTTGGATTAACTTCATACCTATGCCTATGTCTTTCATAGATTGTTTCCTTGCCGTAGAGACTATATGCAAGTGTGTTTTTGAGAAGGTTTATTGGGTAGGCTCCTAATCTCATTGTTCCTCCCAGTTGCCTAATCTTTGTCTGTTCCTCCATAAGGTCAATTACTGGGTGTGATGTTTTAGGATCTATTTCTGTACTATGTGCATGCTCTAATCCTATTACGTTTCTAGCATACTCTACAACCATTAACTGCATGCCGAAACATATACCAAGTAATGGTATATTATTTTCCCTAGCATACTTTATAGCCATAATCTTTCCTTCAGCACCTCTTTTACCGAAACCTGGAAGAACTATTACACCATTTACTTCGCTTAATGCTTCCTCAACACTTATCCTTCCTTCCTCTATGTCGGTAGCTTCAACCCATTTTAGAATAGGTTTTACGGCTAAATGCGCTCCAGCATGAACTAAAGCTTCATTTATGCTTATGTAGCTATCTTTGAGTTTAGTATATTTACCCACCATACCCACTACGACTCTCCTTTTACTATGCTTAATTCTCCCTACAAACCATTCTAGGTCTCTAAGGTCGGGTTCTCTAGGTTCAAGGTGTAATCTCTCAATAACCTTCTTACCTAATCCTTGCTTTTCAAGAATTAGAGGTACTTCGTATATTGTGCCTACAGTATAGGATGTGAAAACGGAATCTAATGGAACATTACCGTATAATGCTATTTTCCTTTTAGCTTCATCTTCAAGTGTAACTCTACACCTAGCAACTATTATGTCAGGTTGAATACCTATTCTCCTAAGTTCCTGGACGCTATGTTGGACAGGTTTTGTTTTTTGCTCACCCGTAACCTCTAATATAGGGACTAAGGCTACGTGTACGAAAAGCGTGTTCTGATATCCCTCTTCTATTCTCATCTGTCTTACAGCTTCCAGGAAAGGTAGTCCTTCAATATCCCCTACAGTACCTCCTATTTCAACTACAACTACATCTACTCCTTCCCGCTTAGCAACAAACCTTATCCTACTCTTAATTTCATCAGTTATGTGGGGTATTATTTGAACGCATTTACCTAAGTATTCCCCCTTTCTCTCCCTCTCAATAACCTTCAAGTACACTTGGCCCGTTGTTATGTTGTTAAATTTTGAGAGGTTTATATGTAGGAATCTTTCATAATGTCCTAGATCTAAATCTGTTTCACCGCCATCTTCCGTTACAAAAAC
>QMRV01000348.1 GCA_003649445.1 Thermoprotei archaeon
GAACTAGCACAGAAAATTGAAAAAGAACTTGAAGAAGACTAGAGGCACTATACTTAAATGATTCAATTGTCTATTTTTCTCGGCGACTGTGTGAGTAATGAGTTTAAGGAGAAGAATATGTCGTGGGAGTACTTAGCTATTATAGTGCTTTTTATTGCGGCAGCCGTGCTAGTACTCTGATTTATGACACCTATACCGGTACCTTAGGGAGTTTCAGTAGCTTTGCTACTTAAGTCTTGCAGAAGTCTTGTTGAGGAGGAGTATTGCAGAAAATCCTTGGCATGTTCTATTAAGTGAGTACTATGTTGCAGTGGCTCAATAGGTGTTTATATTCTTTTGTGATAGTGGTGTGAGCGAAGTGTATTATTGCTAGTAGTATGATTACCCAGATGTCTTCGTGAAGAAGCCTTAGTGTTATAATTGATAGTGGTACTAGTTCGTGAAAATATATTGATAAGAGGTCTAAGGCGTCGTGTACTGCATACGGTACCTTATGACAAGTATTGAAAATAAAATAGCGCGTCGCCTCTACGTAAAATACGGCTTTATTCCAGCCATCATTTTAAGGAAAAGAAGTTTGAGCAGAGACATGTGGCTTCATAGATTCTCGAAAAATACTTTTGTAGAAGAGTTTTTGTTAAATATCCTTTTGCAGAGAAAGTATTTTCCAAAAATAGAGTATGCTTTGAGGAAAGAAAACTGTACAGAGTAATCTTAGGGAACATTATTTCAGACAACTATTTATCGCTATACTTTGAGGGTCAGTCCAGCCAAACACCTAGAGGAACTATGGCGAGAATAGCTGGAGTCTGCGTAAAGTATAGTAAAGTACACTTAAACATAGTAGTTAAAGAAGAACAAAATATCCTACTAGGAGAGAAGCTCGCTTCAAATTAAAAATAGTTAATAAAGAATTAAAGAAAATCAATTTTACTAACATAGGTTTTATGTCAGCACATGGCATAGAAGTATATTTACCTAAAATAGAAGAAATAAAAGAATATAGTGAAAAAGAAATAGAAGCTAAATGTTTTTTCTCAAAGGAATTCGATGTTCCATTATTATCTTTTAATACTGCTGTTGTAACAATATACATGTACTTAGATAAAGCATTTCAAAACCCTTTACTAGTGTCAGCTGGCTTTGAGATCAACAGATAGACAATAAGTAAAATCTATTACTTAGTTTCTTTGTAAAATGCTTTAATTTGATACTAATTTATACCAATCTTCAGCTAAAGGTATAAATCCTACTGAGCGATCAAAAACAACTCTTTCGATAATTTTCTTTTCTTCGGCTAAATTAATGAGTTTTGATATTAGAAGTTCTTCTGAATTACCATATTTTGGTATAAAATTCTCCTTCTTAATGAATTCTTTTAATAATTTTCGAATCTGATATAGGAGATATATTTTATCGGGACTCATGCGGCTAGTTAAATAGTTTCTTAACTTTTCTTCTACAGAAGTATCTAGTTTAATATAGCTCACATTAAATTGCTAGTCGTATAGGATATATATTCGTTTCCCTAAACCAAGGCGCTATGATAACGGCAGTTGCTACAAAAGCACAATTGGAATTTTCGCCTTTCTTCTATACTGGTCAAGTAGACCTACTTTAAGTCCGCTTACTATAGATGCTAGCTTAATGTCTCCTGTTTCTATTAGTATTTTTAGTGCTGTTTTAATTGGTTCTGGCTGTTTTTCAATAAAATTCCAGTCAGCACACTTACGCCTAATCTCACGAGCTTTATTTTCGCGGCGAATATATTCTCGTACTACTTTATCGTATTCGCTCCATTTAATTTTTACACTATATTCTTTTGCAACTCGTTTCAGTAGTTCATTATCAGTCATAGTCGATTCCCTCTTCACTTAGTCTTTCTATAGAAAAGATTATGCCTGTGTCTTGTGAAAATTCCTTAATTTTTATTTTAAGTTTTGTGCCTGCGTAGAGTTTCTTTAAGACTATCAGGGAGTCATAAACGGCTACTTGTTGTAGTTCTTCAATATATTTTGTTGCTAGTCTGGGAGCAGCATTATCTGTGAGAAAAGGTACTTTGAGTAATAATGCTAGTGCTAGTCCATAAGATTCTGGTTCATCTATTTTAGGTAAAACGGAGCTAGCGTTTATGAGTGTAAATAATTTAAGTGCTTGAGTGTCAACAAAGCTTACTCTCGGGGCTATTGATAGCTTTCTGCGGTAAGCTAGTAGATTTAAATAGTCTCTGGCAGAGGAATCTCTTATTTCATTTAGGATTATTTCAGGAACTATTAGTGTATGAAATAGCTTGAAAAGATCGTCTCTTTGTCTGAAATAAGACCAATTGATAAAAAAGCATGCATCGACTACAGCGCTCATTTATATCACGACTAACGGTATCTTAGCCTTTCTTCTGATTTCATTTAATTTACCTAAAGGTACTCCAGCTATTTTTGCGGCATACCAAAGGTCTCCTGTTTCTATTAGTATTTTTAGTGCTGTTTTAATTGGTTCTGGCTGTTTTTCAATAAAATTCCAGTCAGCACACTTACGCCTAATCTCACGAGCTTCTGCTTCTCGCTTTTTAAATTCCTTTAAATATTCTTCCACATTTTAATTTAGGCGGGTCAATAAATAAGATCTCCTTTAAGGAAGTTAAGGCCCGTTAGAAAACTATAAATTATATTCTGGTATATTTTTGAACCAGTATGCTTATGTTCCAGAATCTTTTAGTCAAGGTTCTGCAAAATATTTTAAGTATTGTAAAAGTGTCTAGACCAAAGGGCTGGAGAGCATACTTATGGATGAGTTTTCTCGGATATATTGATGGTGCCAAAAACTTTGTTTTCGACA
>QMRV01000349.1 GCA_003649445.1 Thermoprotei archaeon
ATGGCTTGTTAAGGAGGACAAAGTGGTTCATTGAGGATATAGAATGGTTCGACTTTAAAACAATTGACTTAGAAAAATTGTTAAGAGAAATTGATGAAGACAGAGAATTAGTGAAGGCAGTTAAAGCAGGTAAAGTGAAAGTAGAAAAGGTTAAGGAATGGTTTTAGACAGTACTCTTAGTTGTTGAGTCACCAAATAAAGCTAGAACCATAGCTAATTTCTTCGGGAAACCAACTATTAGGAGACGAAATGGGCTTAAAGTTTATGAAGTAACTACAGGAAAATACTTGCTCATGGTAACGGCTACAGGAGGTCACGTATTTGACTTAGTGGTTTCCCAAGGATTTCATGGAGTTTTAACACCTAAAGACAGTTACGTTGATAGATATCTACCAGTTTATGATACGCTAAAGAGATGCTTAGATTGCGGATACCAGTTTACAGAGTATGTAGAAGACAAAGGAAAAGTCTGTCCTAAGTGTGGTAGTAAGAATATCAGAGATTCTCTGGAAATCATAAACTTCATCAAGGAACTAGCAGAGGAAGTTGACCTAGTCCTTATAGGTACAGACCCTGATACCGAAGGTGAGAAAATAGGGTGGGATATAGCAGTTCATCTAAGACCGCATGCTAAAAAGCTGTTTAGAGTAGAATTCCATGAGGTCACTAAAAGAGCCATAGTAGATGCCTTAGATAACCCCAGAGACTTCAATATCAACCTTATTGAGGCCCAAATTGTTAGGCGTATTGAGGACAGATGGATAGGTTTCGAACTTTCTAGAAGGCTATGGGATATATTCGGTATGCGTTGGCTGTCTGCTGGTAGAGTGCAAACACCAGTACTAGGATGGATAATAGAAAAATATGAAAAATGGGCTAAGGAGAGGAAAAAAGTATACATTGTTGAGGTAAAGGATTTGTTAACCATAGAGCTTTCCGAAGAGGAAATACCTGAGAAGTTTAGGAAGGCATTAAAAGAAGTTGAAGTTGAGGTTTTAGAAGAGGAAAAGCTAGAGGAAACTATTTCTCCGCTACCTCCATTCACTACAGACACCTTGTTAACTGAAGCAACAAGAATACTAAAGCTAAGTGCAGGCAAGGTCATGAGCTTGGCGCAAGACTTGTTTGAACTAGGCTTTATAACATACCATAGAACGGATTCTCCAAGGGTATCAGCATACGGACAAATGGTTGCAAAAACGTATCTAACTGATGTTTATGGGGAGAAGGCAAAGAAGTACTTTAAGCCCAGAACGTGGGCTGTTGGAGGTGCTCATGAATGTATAAGACCTGCAAGGCCTATAGACGCTGATAGATTAGTTAAGCTAATAAATGAAGGCATCATAACCCCTATTAAGCCGCTAACTAGAGAACATATAGCATTATACGATCTAATCTTCAGAAGATTTATTGCAAGCCAAATGAAGGAAGCAAGAGTAGAAAAGCAAAGACTAAAGGTTAGGGTAATGGGCGTTGAAAAAGAAATACAGCGAATAGTAAATATAAAAGAGAAGAACTTCCTAGAATTCTATAACATGGTAAGTGTTGAACCCGCAATTGAAAAAGGTAAATACATCTCACATGAGGTAAGAATATTAGAGAAACCTACAGCATATCCATTTACTCATGGAGACTTAGTGAGGCAAATGAAAGAAAGAGGAATAGGTAGACCATCAACCTATGCTAAAATCATAGATACACTGTTTCAGAGAAAATATATTATTGAACGTAAGAAGAGGCTCGTCCCGACAGGGCTAGGAATTAAAGTTTATACTTATCTTTCTCAAAATTATTCCAGACTAGTATCTGAGGAGCGTACCGCAATGCTTGAAAAAATAGTGGACGATATTGAGCGTGGCGAGAAAAACTATTTAGATGTTCTGAATGAACTTTATGATGAAATAGTTTCTCTACCTTAAGGTGGTTAACAGTGAAAGTGGCGATATATCATTACCGGAATAAAATTCTTTCTAGAAGATATAATAGCGAAAGGGTTAACAGAGCAGCTGATGAGGCCAGAAGAAAAGATGCAATGCTTATGTGTATTTCTCCTTTAATGAACATATCGGATCTCATAGGAATATATAGGGTAAACAGGATAAAGGCTATAATTAGAAGTTATGCTGGAAGAATACCTTCATCGGCTATAGAACCTATAATAAAAATAGCTGAGGAACATTCACTATACATAATGGTTGGAGGAATATTGGAAAGAGCAGGTCCAAAATTGTTTATGACCTCTCTTCTTGTGACCCCCGATGGAAGAATAAAGGGTAAAATAAGAAAAATAACAATTTCGAAAGAAGAACTTTCACTAGGACTTTCTCCGGGAAAAATATTTACAAGTAAAATTGTTGTTCGAAAATACAACTTAGGTGTCCTTGTAGACACTGATTTATTTGCTCCAGAATATGCACGTTTACAAAAAATATTGGGAGCTCAATTTTTCGTAGCATTTTTCAAAAGAAGACTTAGGAAAGGAAATATCAGAGCTATTGTGAAATCTTTGGCTTTAGCTAGAGCCATAGAAACTTCATCCCCCGTACTATTATGTGGAGGTATTGTCGAGCATCACGGAGAAATACTTTACAGCGCGCCATCCATGATAGTTACACCTAACGGTGTTGAAAATGAAGCTGTAAATGAGGAAAAGGTACTATTCTGGGATCTCTCTGAACTAAACAGCAACGATTTCAGCACATTAAACCCATGTACCGTAAGCTACCGTTCTCTCTCCGATGCATGCAAAGAACTTTCAAAACTACTAAAATATCGTTGAAGACACTTTAGGAGGCAGCCTATGAATAAACAGGAAGAAATAAGTAAAGTAAT
>QMRV01000350.1 GCA_003649445.1 Thermoprotei archaeon
TCAGACTCCTTCAACATGCCAAAGAACGCACCACACCCAGACGCTGTAAAAGCATGGCTTAAAGCAGTAGGCTCCAGTGAAGGACAAGAAAAGTTCAACCTAATTAAAGGCTCTATACCTGCACGTGTAGACGTTGCACCAGCATATCCAGACCCCTACAGACCTGAAACAGCCGATGACTTTAAGAAATCAACACTAGTACCTAGCGCTGTTCATGGAGGTATAAGCAAAGAAGCTTTTGTAACGGAAATGCACAACATAGTTACAAGCCTAGTTACAAGTGCTGCAACAGGAGCAGACATAGACACATTAGTTGACGCATCTACAACGCAAATAATGCAAGCAATAGATAGAACAGGGCTACCAGATTTCTGGAAAGGATACACAATAGACTACTTCATCACTAAAAGATAAATTCATCTTTTTCCCTTTCCTCCACATAGAAGCAGGGTGTTTAAGTAATGATTGCTTCTAATTTTAAAGAGAAACTAATATTTTTAGCGCCAATACTTCTAATTACAGCAATACTTTACGTAATGATAGCTACCTCAATATACGTTTCTATGAGTGATTGGAGAAGTTATAAAATATCTTTAAACTTCGTAGGCTTAAGAAACTATGTTGAATTGTTTTCTAATCCCAGATTTTATGCAGCATTAAGAAACAATATTATATGGATAGCTTTGTTTATGATACCTACGTCTTTTCTAGGGTTACTAATTGCTTACATAATGGTTTCAACAGGTAAAGAGCTAATATTTAGAACGATATTCTTACTTCCAACAGCAATATCTATGACTGTAGCTGGAACCTTATGGGTTTGGATGTACGCTAGCGAAGGAGCAATAAACACTTTACTTAAAATCTTCAATTTAAGCTTCCTAACAAAACCATGGATATCTGATCCTTCAACAGCACTTTACGCACTAATATTCGTAACCATATGGCAGTACTTAGGATTCGCAGTTATAATTTTCGAAGCAGCAATAAAAGGTATCGACCCAGCACTTATAGAGGCAGCTCAAATAGATGGAGCATCTTCGCTAAGAATATTTTGGGACATAGTAGTTCCCCAAGTAAGACATGGATTCCTAGTTGCTGTACCATTACTGGCTCTTTCAGCGCTTAAAATATTCGACATAGTTTACGTAGCAACACGTGGAGGTCCAGGTTTAGCAACTGATGTATTAGGCTACTTCATGTGGGAAACAGCTTTCTGGAGTAGGTTTATGGCTGATGGTGCAGCAATAGCTACGATAATTTTTGCAATATCGTTGGGAATAGTAATACCTTATGCTTTAATTGCTTTAAGGAGGTGGTTTGGATGATAAGTTTTAAAACCAAAATGGCGATTGCCTACATAATACTAGTGATACTATCTTTCTTCTGGATGCTACCATTCTACGTAGCTTTAGTTACCTCCCTTAAAACCCATGAAGAAACATACACAACGAACGTTCTACAGCCTCCATCGAGCGTAAATATTATTCCGTGGTTAGTGGCTTGGAATAGGGTTAAGAGAGCATTCATTAACAGCATTATGGTTTCAATACCTTCAACAATACTATGTGTTCTCATAGGAACTTTAGCAGGCTACTATCTTAGCAGATTCGTATCCAGAGTGAATAGGTTACTATTCTTCCTAATAGCTGTTGCAACGTTCATACCATACCAAATACTGTTAATACCTATGACCATGTTTCTATCGACTATAGGTATTATGGGTACGCATTTAAGCTTCATAACAGCATATACCATACTTTTAAGCCCATGGGCAACCTTAATTTCGGCAGCATTCTTCCTAGCAATACCTAAGGAGCTTGAAGAAGCAGCTCAAATAGATGGAGCATCACTTATGCAAAGCTTCTTCAGAGTAGTATTACCTGTCGCTTTACCCGGAATAATATCGACAACGATAATAATATTTATGAGTATATGGAATGAGTTCCTATTTGCGGTAACATTAAGTACAAGCCCAATAATTAGGACAATACAGCCTGAAGTAGCTAATCTTAGAGGGACAACAACTGTAGCGTGGAATACACTTATGTCAGGTTCACTAATAGCAATACTTCCACCACTGATAATAACACTAGCATTAGGGAAATACTTTATAAGAGGATTACTTGCAGGAGCGCTTAAAGGTGTAAGGTAAATATTAAATTATAGCTTTCTTACTTGATTTTTCGAAAACATGTATTTTAGAAATCTTAAACCTAACATAAACTCTATCCCCAGGTGCTGCTTTAAACTCTCCCAAAACTTTGGATTTAAATACATATTCTCCAACCTTAAGATTAACTATGGTTTCAGAACCTAAGGGTTCAACAACATATACTTCAGCTACGAAAGAGTTTTCAATAGGCTCCTTACTCACAATAATGTCTTCGGGTCTAATTCCAAGTATAAGGTCTGTAGCTGAAGTAGATTCAGTTATAATCTTAGCTAATTCTGTAGGCAAGTTTATTTCAAAATCCCCTGCATCTAGAACGTATCCCTGGTTTTCACTACATTTCAGCGAAACACTGAAAAAGTTCATTGGCGGAGAACCTATAAAACCTGCTACGAAAAGATTTACAGGCTTATGGTAAAGCACGCTAGGTGTTCCTGTCTGAACAATTTTACCTTCATTTAGAAGAGCAATTCTATCAGCCATAGTCATTGCTTCAGCTTGGTCATGGGTAACGTAAATTGTTGTTATACCTAGTTCCTTCTGTAATCTTTTAAGTTCGGCTCTCATAACAACTCTTAATTTAGCATCTAAATTGCTTAAAGGCTCATCCATGAGGAAAACTTTAGGATTTCTAACTAA
>QMRV01000351.1 GCA_003649445.1 Thermoprotei archaeon
AGCCAGGGTGAAGGCTAGAATCATAGGTGAGCATGGTAAAGCACGTAAAACCTTAGAGGAAATGACGGGAACATATATTTCAGTAAAGGAATCATACGTAGCCATAATAGGAAGCTATGAACATGCCAATGTAGCAAGAGAAGCTATCGAAATGCTTATTAGAGGTCAGAGACATTCCTCAGTCTACAGGTTTCTTGAAAGAGCAATGAGGGAAATTAAAAGAAGAGAAACCCTAGAGTTATGGAGATCTTTTAAACCTCTAACAAAATAATGCTTCTTCCACATTTAAATAATAGATTAACATTTAAAAACTCACTACAAATACTATATAACTTGGTACAGCCTAACGAGGCCGCCGTAGCTCAGTCTGGGAGAGCGCCGGACTGTGGATCCGGAGGTCCCGGGTTCAAATCCCGGCGGCGGTCCCACCCTCCACGTTCAAATCCCTTCTTCCTATATTCGTTTAAAACATTACATTGCGGTCTGTTTTTAAGAATTAAGGGCTAACAGGAATAGATTTACATAAGCGTTCTTAAAGTACTTACTGTTGTGTTACATAGAATTTTCCATCTTTCCACACATAAACTGTTATATTGAATTCTCTACATATTGCTATTATTTCAGGATCTACTTCCATACATACGATGCATTTCCTAGTATTAAATGAGGGATTCTCTTTTTTAAAGAGATGTTCATAAGCGATAACTTGGCCGAATGCTTCCCAATTTAATCTAGGCTTAACCTCGATAATCCAAGCAGTCTTATCTTTATAAACTACTAGGTCTATGGATTTTCTCCAGTCAAATAAGCCAAATTTACCCATATTTGTCTTAAAGACTTTTGTACCAACTTTTACCTCGCGGTGTATGGTACCCCTTAATGGATTAGTTCTGATGAATTCATCTACAAGTAAATCATGTGGTGTTTTAGTGACTTCTGGACATAGTTCCTTTAGAAGCTCCTCTCCTCTTACAAGTACTGCTTTAAGAAAGCCTATAGTATAATCTTCATCGTATTCCTTAAACTGCTTGCAGCTCTCATAGCATGTATACCATTCAATCTGACCATTCCTGGTCAACGCTATAGTTCCAGCAATATAGTAATGTCCTCTCACCGACCTGAGAGCGTGTCTTATAGAATCACCTATTCTCTGCTTTAAAACTCTAGCTCTAGGCTTGAAATGCTTCTCATAAACCTCTTTCTCATGTAGTTCATCAACGTATCCGTGTTCGTTTAATCTAAGCTTATAAACCTCATATTCTATACCGTGTTTTCTTTTAATTTTCTCTAAAAACTCTAAAACCTTCCTATTCTTTTCCCTTAAATGATCCGTAATGCCCAGATAGTATCTGAGCTTAAACAACCCAATTACCCACAGTTTTTCTCTGTATTTTTAGGTGTATTCTAAGAAGTACTTTTACATAACACCCTAATAAATACTAGAACAAAACTAAGTGCATTTAGAGGCATTTTTCCTCTAACTATGGTTTATTTTTAAGGATCGTCATCTAAGCCGCAACATTAGCCGCGTGGCAAACATGCTAACTCATATTCCATACCAGCTATCTACCTTCTGTTTTTAACCTGTTCCCCTTAACCACACCATAGTGGGTCGAAGAGCTGTTGGAGAAACCATGAAGGGATGCAATGGAGTTTATCAATTTAAAGGCAAAACTTTTACCCTACTCAGCTTTAAAAACTTAGGTAATACATAGTGGAGGCTGATATGTGTGAACGAAATCTACGTTAAAGGCTTAGAGGGCGCGTTCCTGGTGGTCCTAAACCTAATAGACGAATTGGACTGCAAATCGGGAGAATGTAAGCAGCTAAGAGACAAAATAAGACAGTATTATACGTGGATTCTGGAAAGAAGAGTAGACAAAATAAGAACAATGCTGGAAAGCTACGGATAAAAAGGATCCAGATCTGGTTAATGTGGGATCTATATATTCAACTATTAAGTGTAAATATTTAAATATATATACGAACACACACAAACTAATAGTTTGAGGGGGGATAGAGGTCAGCCTGGATTAGGTAGGCCATCACCCCACTCTTGTTGGTGAGGTTTGCCCTGCCACGTCGTTCATCACCCCCGATGACTTAACCTTTCTTATTTTTCAAGCGGAAAAATATCCTATAGTATTTAAATAGGTTATGGTTCATGAAAACGTAGAACAGCTTTAAATACTCAATTTAAAACGCAAAAAAGTGTTAGGTAGAAAATCTTAGTGAAAGCTGCCTAACACCATTATTTATGATTAATGCTAAGACTTATTTGTTGCTTAAATACGTTTCTTTATACTTCTTAAGAATATTAAGAGCAGTAAAACCATAGGTTTCTAAAACAATGTCATCACTAATCCACTTAAGAAAGCTCCAGTTCTTAAATGAAGAGTAAAGGATGTGTAAAGAATCTTCAAAATCTACGTCTTTAACTTTAGCGTAGTCGAAGAACGATTTAAAGCGCTCTTTAATAAGTCTTTCAGACACCCTATTTTGCATAGTAATAAACGATCTTAATGCTTGACGGGCTTTTTGCGGTGAAGAATTTATAAGCTGGTCGGAGTCTTTAACACTATCTATCATTGCTTCAATACTAGAGGATACGTCCTCCAGCTTCGCCCCAGATGCTATGTCTCTAAGAATATGAAAAACAAAAGGTGGTTATTAATGATACTTGTATGGATAGTCTACCAACAATATCCACGCATAAACGGTTTATGTTTAATTTCCCACGTAAAGAAGCGATTTCGTCTCCTAGCTCATCTATTTCCCTAGCTAATGGACCCGTATTAAGGGCTGACCTC
>QMRV01000352.1 GCA_003649445.1 Thermoprotei archaeon
AGCATCACAGTATCTAGCTAGCAAGCTTAATGGTGTTCTTATAACAGATGATTTTAAGGCACTAGAAATGGCGGATAAAGTTAATATTTACACCATTTCGACGTTAACCTTACTAGACTATGCAAAGTACTACAACATGATAAGTAACATTGAATACTTAAATGCAAAGGAAAGACTCTCAACAGTATACTTCACAGCAGTAGGTGAATACTCATGGAAGATCTAGTTATAGCAATAGATGTTTCACTAAGTATGAAAGCTAGCGACTACACCCCTAATAGAATGGAAGCAGCTAAAAGAGCTATGCTCTCACTAATTGCTGTAAAACTAGAAAAGAACATGGAAGACCGTATAGGCGTTGTCGCATTCTATGGATACTCCTTACCCATAGTAGATCTCACTAGAGATAAGGAGTTATTAGTATCGGTTGTTAGACAATTAAGAGTTCTAGGTGAAGCAACAGCACCCGGTAACGGTCTTAAAGAAGCCCTATATATGCTGAGAGGAAGGTGGCCTAGAACAGGTAGGGAAAGAGTTCTCATAATTACAGATGGAACATTTAATGAGGGAATACCATTAGATGTTGTAGCCGAGTACGCTGCGAGAAGAAATGTAATAGTCGATTTTCTTACACTAGGTAAACTCACTAATTACGATAAAACGATGATTTCAAGAACGCTAAAACTTACTGGAGGCGTACATGAACATGCGAGAACAGCTTCGGAATTAATAATGAAAGCCATTAAACTAGGTCTTAGAGAAACTCCATAATAGCCTTAACCAAATCCCCTGATTTAACATTTACGAAACGCCCTTTAATAATCCTAAGTATTTCCCTAATAGTGCTTACATCTGAAGGATAAAGCCTACTGAAGGTGAAGAAGTCTACTCTCACACCATGTAGTTTCAAAGGTAGAATAGCATAACGGGGATCTATTCCCGCATTAAATGTTCCATCAGTTACCACAAGTACCCTCTTACAAACTCCGTCTCTTGAAAGGTCTTTAAACATACAATAAGCTTCAACTATACCATCACCCAAGGCTGTACCTCTTCCAAGAGGTCTTAAACTATTAACAGCATTAATAAGGGCTTTAACATCGCTAGTTAGATCTGCAATGGGTAAGGAGTACTCGTAAAAAACAACAATACCTATTCTAGCAACAGGGTCAATAGTAAGCTTTTTCCGAATAAAAGCCTTCATAGCCTCCCTTACAGCACCCATTCTTGTGGGTTTAAAATCCCTAGCACCCATTGACGAACTAACATCAACAGCTAATATGAGATCCTCAACCAGCTCGATTACCTCGGAAATTCCTAGGCTTAGTATAGGTTTTCAGACTATAGTTAATATACCAAATAGCTTAAATATCTAACTAAACATTCACCACCATAGTATAGAAGTAAGTGTAAGGGATAAAAGATGAAAAAGTACTTCTCACTACTAATAGCTTCGATAGTAGTAGCAAGTTTAGTATTAGCAGTAATACCTGTAAGTGGTATTGTAACAGGCTACAGGATTACAGTTTCGCCAGCAAAAGTAGCTCCTGGAGGAATATTTCACATATGGATTGAAACAGCAGCGTTCACAGGCCAAGTCTTTGACGTTTATCTATCTACTGATGGGTATGCTACAGGCACCAATTTAGTTAAAAAGTTAGCTGAGGGGGTAAAAGTAATAAAATATACAGTAACTGCAGGCACTACAGAATACGTAAACATCACACTAATGATGCCTGAAGATGTAGAGCCAGGAACAGGCTACTACATCAAGATAACGGATGACGGCGGAAATACATGGGCAGTATCAAACGAAATGGAAGTACTAGACCCAACAAACTACTACATAGACTTCCTAAACGGAACAGACGTATGCTACACGGACACCATGGATGACAACTATTTTGTATTTAATGTAACAACAGCTGAAGAAATGTCAGACGATCCAAAACTATGGTTTGTAGTTATTAAGGAAATGGAACTTTACTGGATTAAGGATTATGAAATCGCGCCGTTTGAAGAATATTTCTGGCCCGACATATTTGAAGGCGGGGCAAACGAGAAATATTATACAGTATGGTCCCACGTTGAAGAGTTTGCCTTACCAAATCCTGAGGGCAAGATGATATTACTAGTTGATGCAATAATAGATACTGAGAAATACGTTATACCAGGCACTATAATTGTCCATCCATCAATAGAAGTTGAGGACCCAGGCGAGTACGTTGACGATCACTTCGCACTCACTCTACATAACTTCCCAAATGAGACGGCAGACGGAGACTATATTAATGTAACAAAGATTATATTAACAGACGCTGCTGGTATTAAGAGAGAAGTAGAACCACCGGACAACTGGATTGATGACCTCGGTATGGCTTATCTAGATGGATACGTGCCGGCGTTACAAGGCGGCGGCGTAGAAAACGGAGTTAAAGTCACAGTAGAACTTAACGTCACAGATTTCCTAAAGGTTAGTATTTGTGAAGCTAAGTTTACCGTCAAACCTAAGGTAGTAGAGGCTTGGGTAGCTAATCCAGAAGGTAAATTCGGCGAAGTAGAAGCCGGAACCGAAGTACCCGGAGACTATGTGCTACTTAACGGTTCAGGATTCCTTATTGCTGGCGAAACATTCAAAGTTAAATTCTACAATGTATCAGCGGAGGAATCGTTTAACCTTGAAATCCTGGACAGTGAGCTAAGAGATGACGGTTATGCAGCATTCCTAGTACAGTTACCTAAGGTAATTAGTGAAAAATGGAATGGTAAGTTTAAGCTAAACGTAACTGGAACAACAGCTACTAACTTCC
>QMRV01000353.1 GCA_003649445.1 Thermoprotei archaeon
CCACTTAACCAGGAAGGCATGCTTAACATATTCGTGCATACAATAGAGGACTATGTAATATCGGTTAAGCCTGAAGTAAGAATACCAAAGAATTACAATAGATTTGTTGGCTTAATGGAGCAATTGCTTAAATATGGTAGAGTTCCTCCAGAAGCGGAGGAACCATTGATGTTCGTTAAAACAATGAAGCTAAAGGATCTTATAGATAAAATAAAACCAAGAAAAGTTATTTTGTTTTCAGAAAAAGGTGAAAAGATACGTTTAACTGAAATACCTAAATTCCTGCGAAAAGGAGACGCCTTTATAATTGGTGGTTTTCCACATAGTGATTTTGAAGAGGAAACATACGCAGTTTGCGACGAAGTTTACTCCTTATACAGTAAAACTCTCGAGACATGGACTGTTCTTTCACGCATTCTAGCAATCTTAGAAATGGATAATAATGTATTATAGCTATAGCTACCGTAGAGACAAGAACCATGAGAAACAACATAGCAAGAGAAAATATTACAACATGTACGGTTTTACTTTTAGGAACAGTAATTAGGTTAATTTTTGCACCTTTTTCCAGCGGTTCCGATATCCCCCAGTTCCTAGGTTTTGCCAGCACATTAGAAAAACACGGGTTTTGCTTCTACATGTATGCTACAGGCGATTACTGGACTGAAGAAAAATGGCCTTACCCATGGACTTACGTATATTTCCCTCTATGGGGTATCATATTATATGTACTTAAGATAGCAGCTAATGGCTATGTCAAGTCTTATTTTGAAGGTAGCATGCACATAGTTAAAGTTTCCATGGAGTGGATATTGGCCGTAAAGGCCATTTTAATTTTATGCGATATAGCTATAGCATTACTTATATTCGCTATTACGAGAAGAGCAAGGTATGTGGCTGTATACTACTTAAACCCTGTGACAATATATAATTCATCAATATATGGAATGTTTGATAACGTAGCTTTACTGTTTCTAATACTATCCATTTATCTATATTTAAAAGGACGAACATATCCAACATTAGCGCTTGCAGGACTTTCTTTGACCACTAAACATTCGATAATTCTTGCTTCAGCACCTCTATTCCTTAGAATATATTTCTCGTTAGGAAAGAAGAACTTTAAACAATTAATTCACTTCTTCTCGACCATTATAGTATCTGTTTTTGGCTTGCTTCTTCCCTTTATAATGCTTTGCCCACCAAGCTTACATAGTTTAATAAAGTGTTTGACAATGCCAGCCGGTATTTACTATACCGAACCTATATGTTATAGTTTCAACGGGTTATCAAGTCTACTAACCTATGTTAATAAAGAGTACGGTTATGAAACATTGTATCTAATAAAAGCAATATTTTTGGTGTTTGTGGCCTCAGCACTTATAATGTTATGCGTTATAGTATACGTTACGAAAAAAGGATTTAAGGAAATAACAATTCTTACCTTCATTTCCTACTTGGTGTTTGCAGCATTATATTGGAGAGTAAATTATCAGTACTTTGTACCTATAATAGGTCTTGGTAGTTTAGCATTAAGTAAAGTAAAACACAGTATTTCAAGAATGCTCATATTGTCTACAATAATTTATCCTTCCATATGGTTTTTCATGTTCCCTGTTACTTTTTGGTTTCACTATCACGTGTTTTACCCTAATAAACACCTTATAGGATTATTAAACATGGTTTCCTTAAACATATATTGCAGTAGTATAATTTATGTAGTGTATTCTTTAGGGCTTACAACATTATACGTCATTACGCTGCTTTATCTAGGTTTATGTGTGATTAGGGAAGTTAAAGGTAACCTAGCCTCCTAAGTCTTTCAATTATTTTTCTTCTATCCTCCTCGGTGAATGGTTCCTTATATTTAGATTCTTCGTGCGCGGAAATAATTTCTCTTAAGACATAGGTTACATATTGCGAAACACTGGTAAACCCTGTGTTCTCTATGAGTTTCTTTATTCTATTATAAAGGGTTATTGGTATAGATACCGTAGTATATTTCCTCTTACTTCTCATTCTGCGTACCCTAAGGAATTTTAATGTTAGAATCATTTAGCATTAAGGTATAGGTCTGAGTTCACATAAAAACTTTTGTTACTTAATGTCCAAATAGTATTTTGATAAAGGAGCTTGGAGGTAAACCGTTGAAGGATATTAAAAAGCTGGGTGAAAAAACCCTATATATCAGAGGGTCTCCCGCCACATTAATTTACATTAGTGACAATTGCGTATACGTTGTAGATCCAGGTGTTGGCAGTAAGAGAGCTAAGAAATTAAGATCCATAATTAGGAGTCTAAATAAGGATCGCATAATGTGCTTACTGACACATTATCATTCGGACCACATTGCAATAGCTGAAAAAATAGGATGTAGTGAAATATGGGCTTCTCACCAGGATTCACTGTTCATTAAAGATCCCGTTTTAAGGAATTACATGACGTACGGTTATCCATTCATAGCTAGTAAGTATTTCCTATACAATGCACCAAGCGTTAAAGTAACCCATGTATTAAACGCACCATGCAAAATTGGGGAGCTAGAAATACTGCATCTACCTGGACATACTCTAGGTCAAATCGGAGTTTTAACAGATGATTCTGTAGCCTATTTAGCCGATTCGTTCTTTGGAAGAAAGGTGTTAGAATACGCCGGAATACCTTACCACTTTAACCCTCTTTTAGCGCTTAACACGTTAGAATACGTTAAAGAGGAAATAGTTAGAGACATAGAAACATTAGTTATATCTCACGGACCCATTTTAAATAGGGAAGAAGGTAAATCTCTAATTGAGGA
>QMRV01000354.1 GCA_003649445.1 Thermoprotei archaeon
GAATAGAGGCTAGCCTTTAGAGCAGCAACATCTTCCGCCTTTACCAAGCGACCAACTTCGGTTTTTACTATGCCATATTGTTTTAAAATATCATAAAACTTAAAACGTAGACTTTTTATGCGATTCCTGATTTCACTAGGTATTACCTTGCATTTTATTTTTAACTCCCTGTCAATGGTCCGTTCAACAAAGCAAATTCCATCTTCACTAGGAATGGAGTAGTATAACAGGTAAACGTTGACAACTTCATTATGCTTCTCAGGAAGCCATTCCATTAACGTACAGTTACTGCTCATGAGAAACACCGCTATTGTTTTTTAAACTCTTTAAGATCAATAACTTCCAAGGTAACCTTCAATAACTTCCCATAGAGCGCTTTCCCTATATGCGAAGGAATATTAATAACATATCTATGCCCCTCTTTCGCAATCGCCCTGGGGCTGATAATTATTTCTTTTTGCGACTTGCTCATTATTATTCCCTCATTATACTTTACTGAAAGTCTCATATTTAAATTATACTGGTACTATTTTGAAACTAGTTTCGTTTTGTCGAAACTGATATATTCTAGTTTTGCGAAACTAGTTTCGGTATCTGATATGCCTAGAAGAAAGCTTCCTGAAAGAGAAAGACGAATTGTTGAAGCGTTAAGGGAAGGTCCTTTAACTTTTAATCAGCTATTGGAAAAAACAGGGTTACCTAGAGCAACATTAGCGCGTTATTTGAAAAGCCTACAGGAACGAGGGGAAATAGAGAAAACGAGGCTTTTAGATGAACTTAAAAATGTCTTCAAATTAGATGAGGAAGCAGTAAATGAACTTAGCCGCATTCTCGAAGTAAAGGATGTTGAAAACATCTTAAAAGGAATAAGTGTTACTAAGCACTATGTTAAAGCATTTTTAGAAAGTAGTATTCAAGCTCCCAGAATTTTCTATGTCTTTGCAGAATTAGCGTTAAAACTTCTTAGCAAAAAACTTGACACCATAGTGTTTCTACAGCTAATAGGCGAATATAAAGTACATAAAGTGTTCAACCTTGTTAGTAAATCTATTGAAAAAACCTTGAAAACAAAGTATGGATCGAAACTAAAAAACAATATTGAACCGTTAAGAACTAAGGAACCATTAACCTATGAGAGGTTTCTAAAAGAAACCATAATAAAGTACGCTGAGAAATCCAGGCTTTCACAACTATGTAAAGATAAAGAGTTTAGAGCAACAATGGAAAAAGTATTGGAATGGGCTAATAAATACGTTCCCCAGGGAAAAATAGAGGAAATAATCGGTTATGCGGTAGAGGAAACCTTGGGAATAATTAAAAGAGGCTATAGTAAAATAGCCACTAAATTTGTTGAAGCAATATTAAAGCTTGGTGCTGCGCTTGAAATTTCAGGTCCTAGAGTTTTAACAGAGAAAGAAGTCAACTACCTCATAGCAACAATAGATGAAATATTCACAGAAATACTGCAGCAAAAATCCAAATAGCCCATCATTTTTACTATTATTTTTGTCTCAGTGTATATACAGGCTGTCTAACATACATACTTTATTTTTACTGTTATGGTTGGAGTGTTTTGTACCAACGTTTTTGAATAAGTTATTCTACTTCAATTTATGGTGATATCATGAGTGGGAAACCTTTCTCTAGGTTAGTTGAGACAAGGGAAAGCGTTGACTACGCCTATGTTATTAACCTTCAGCTTGACAGAATAGCCAATATGAGATCTAGAATATTTCAGGAACCGGAAAAAGTTCCCTTCAAATCACTAGGGGTATGGGGCTTCCTAATGTATCTTAGCCATGTTGAATCGCTGTATGCCATGCTGCTACCTGAGCTTAGAGGAGACTCAGGCAAGTATTTGAAAATCGCTAAAACGCTGTATTGGTATGAAACCGATATTGATAGACTCGAGAAAAAACTGAAAGACTTAGAACAGTATTCTTGGACAAAGAGAGAGGAAAAAGAGGCAGTAAAAGCAGAAATAGAGAGATTGAGAAAAGAGAAGATTAGAATATTAAACGAGCTTCCTGAAGATGTAAGAGAAAACGTTAGGACCATTAAATACTTGTGGATTCATTTTGTCTATGTTATTGATAAGGCTTTAGAGGAAATGCTGAAGAAGCTTAATGAGGCAGGTCTTCTTCTGCATGGTAAGTCTGTGAAGATAGGTGTGGTCAGGGGGTCTCGTTGATTTTAGCTGATCTTATTAAGATAGCTTATAGGAAAAATGGCGTTATCACAGCCTATGTTTATGGCGAATTCGGCCACGGTAAAACATCTTATGCCCTGTGGACAGCCTACGAGGTTTTAGGTAGCTGGAAAAAAGTCCTTAAATACCTGTTTTTCAGCCCTCAGGAAGCAGTTAAGGTTATGGGGGAAGCTATTGAAACAGGTAAGAGGTTGCCAATAATTATTATGGATGATGCGGGCCTATGGCTTGATAGGCTAACATGGTGGGAGGAAGACAAGGTTGCATTCATGGAGTTCTTTAACCTAATAAGGTCAATAGCTGCAGGCATAATATTTACAACGCCTTCCGAAGAACTGCCTAAAATGATTTTAAGGAAAGCCTTCTTTAGAGTAGCAGTTAGGCCTGCACCTAAAGAGGAAATAGTCAACATTATAGGGGAAAACGAATATTGCAACGTAGAATCGTTGGCTGAAAAATATAGGTTAGCTAAAGAGTTCTGCATAGCTACAGGCTATAAGTTGAAAACGTTGCCTTCGTTTTTCAGCTTAGTTAAAAAAGAATTCTACGACGTTTACCCATTATGGTACCCTATACATGACATATA
>QMRV01000355.1 GCA_003649445.1 Thermoprotei archaeon
CGAGAAAATGGATAATTTCGAAGCTTAATAGCATTCTCTGCTTAAAACTGAAAGAGAACTTGTTTCTAGTTGCTCTTCCAGCTTATTCCTAATCTCTTTCTTTACCTAAGTAGTTCTCTCGTAGAGTAGATACTAATTTTCCTACCAAGAACTTTGATGAGCGTTTTCCCACCTAACAATATTTTCTTTCTAAGTTTTTCATCGTCAGTTACTAATCCAGCGTTTAGTTCGTACGATGCAACAATATATGATGAATCATAGTATGTTATTCTAAGTTCGTGGGCTAGTTTCAGTACGAGTAGATTGTTGTGTGGATTTATGGTGTTCATTATTTTGCATATGCTACTAATTAATTCTAGTAGTGATAAAGCTTCGCTAATGGATATTCTCTTCAGTAGCGTAGTTTCTCTCCATAAAGCATTACCTATCTCGTAAAGTGTGAGGGACAATATGTAGTTTCCCTTAAGATAGTTGAAAGCGCTAGAACTGGCAGATCTAATTAAGTTTAGAAGCGCTGAAGCATCGAAAACAAGCTTCATCTCTCTTCACGACCAGCTCTAACAGCATTGACAATTTCCTTAGAAGGAATTTTCTTCAAAATTTTCTGAGCTTTCACCAATGCCTCCTTAATTTCTTCTTCCTCTCTCCTCCTAACTTCTTCCTCCAAAGCTTTCCTAATAACATCACTAACTACTATCCCATATTTTCTCAGTTTCTCATAAAGCTCTCTTCTAATTTTAGCGGAAACAGTAACATAGGCCAAGTAGACCACCACAAGTAGTATGATGAATAATAGTATAAAAATAATACTATTAAGTCACGTAATACCATGGAATAGGTTAGCAAGGCTATTTCAAGAACATGCTTCCATCTTAACCTAAACCATACTGGGTTATCGTGTTTAAAGCTGCTTTCACAACTATTTTCTCAGTTCTCCTTAACCTCCCTGTACCGAATCCTTTCCTCCACTCTTCACCGTATAGTTCGTCTGAAACAGCTGCAACAACAGCTAGCTTTACTTTACGATAAGCTGCTACGGTCATTAAAGCTGTAGACTCCATATCAACACCTAAAACACCTATCCTAGAATACTCTACAACCTTATCTTTTGTTTCACGGAACAAAGCATCAGTACTCCAAACACCCCCCTTAACCACCCTTATCCTCCTCCTACCCTTAACCCTCCTCACCTCCCAAAACAGCTTTCCAGCAAGCTCCCTATCCGGTTTCGGAACATAGTTGGGGGGCATGTAGTGGAAGCTAACACCCTCCTCCCTTAAACCCCAAGTAGGAACCAAAATATCACCAATACGTAAAACAGGGTTTAAAGCACCAACCTCACCAACCACAACAAAAACCCTACCACCACCAGCAACCAGCATTTCCAAAGTAGTTGCAACAGCTGGAGCACCAAAATAAGGCCGAGTAAGAAAAACCTCAACACCACCATAGCGTCCCTTAGCAAACCCTGAAGCAGGAGCATAATATCCAACCCTCTCAACATCCTCCAACAACCTCATAGCATACTTAAACATGAAATCAGTAAGCAACACAACAACCCTACCACAAGGCAAGCAAAGACCCTTCTCTGAAGCTAACTGGAAAGGATCAATAACAGGCCTACCCCGACCCAACCTAAACACGAAACACCACCAAACACACGGTCAAATAGTTTAAAGCAATAAACACATTTAATAGTTGCCGCATGGAAACACCTACAGTTAATCAAAAACCTGGTTTTAGCTTCTCAGCTATGTAAAACTTCACAGTTCATACTTCTACATGCAAAATTTTAATTCTATGGTCTGGTTAGTACTCTTTACTGGAGCTGCCATGGCTAGGTTGCATGTGTGTTTCGCGGTATTGCTCATTATTGCTTTAATCACTTTATCTCTAACAGTAATGCCATTAAAAGCTGAAGAGCTCTCGGAAGTTCTAGGTACGGTTTTGAACTAGTTAACGTTGTAAGCATGTTTGGCTTATCGAAGGATTTACCGACAGCTTTCGGGGCTAGAATTATCGCTCATAAGGTTTCACAGCGATATAGATGAATATGTTTAAGGATTAAACTACTACTTAGCAAAAACTGTTGAGAAGAGTACATGGTATTAGTTATTTTAAGCTTGAAGACTATGCAATGTAGTGTTATGGTAAAGTTTTTCTCGTAGAGTGCAAGACTTTAACTGAGACCTTTTTAGAGGGGGTTAGGTTGGTTGTTAGGGTTGGTATTGTTCAAGCAGGCTTCGGCACTAATGTTGCTGAGAATGCTGAGAAAATAGAGGATATTGTTAGGAGAGGGTTTAGAGAAGCGGATTTCATTGTTCTCCCCGAATACTCTATGGTTAACGTGTTTGATTTGAAACCATCCGATGTTTTTAGGTTAGCGGAGAATATTAGCGATAGTACTTACTTAAAGAGGCTAAGCAGAATTGCTAATGACCTAGGCGTACATATTTTCGCACACTTTATTGAGAAGCAGAATACGTTTACTAAGCCTTTAAGCTCCAGCGTTCTCGTAAAACCCAACGGTTCTCTGGTTAAGGTTTACAGTAAAATACATTTATTTGACGCCTACGGATACATGGAATCAAACTATCTTTCTCCCGGAAAATCTCTATCTAAAGAAGTGGTTGTAGGTGATGCTAGGATTAGAGTTGCTATATGCTATGATTTAAGGTTTCCAGAACTTTTCAGAACCTACGCTCTAAAAGGAGCAAACCTCGTTGTTGTTCATGGAGGATGGGTTTCGGGTTTTCTGAAAGAAGAAACACTAGACTTCCTTGTTAAAGCTAGA
>QMRV01000356.1 GCA_003649445.1 Thermoprotei archaeon
ATGTCCGAGAAAGGTATTGGCTTACCTCTCCTATGCAGGTTTATATCGAGTTCAAGAGCTTTCGCCAATATTTCTTGGTTCATCCAGACTATTATCCCTAGTTCCTCTAATGCTTTTTTCCTTACATCTATAGGTTTATTTAGGTATTTATGTCCGTAAAGATACTCGTACATTGTAATCCATGGTATGTAAATTATTTCATACCTATTCAATAAGTGTTCAAGAAGACTATGATTTGCCTTATCTAAAATTTCAATTATTATTGAAGTGTCCAAGACGCCGCTCTGCATTCACCACCACTTCCTTTCCCTAAGCTCGCTTATTATTTTCTTTACTTTCCTAATTTCGTCATCACTTAATTTGAGCTCATTAATAGTAGCCTTGATCTTTAGTAATCTGAATTTCTCATAATTTTCTATCAGGAACATTATTACTTCACTATAGCTTTCAGCTTTAATTCTATCCTTTATTTCCTTGAGCTTCTTATATGCTGCGTCCTTTATTGCTATTGTTTTCGTCATTTAAACACCTTCATTAAGTTCAACAATATAAACTATATAAACTAATATATAAACTTTATAATATTAAGTTATAATAAGTAATTTATGGTAAAATTTAAGCATATCAAGCTATTTTAATAATTGTCTTGGTGTTAAATGTGGTTAAGATCGGTGTTGTTTTACCTATTTACGATGTTGATGTTAGAGAAGCCTTACATTTTGGTGTTCAAGCAGAGAATTTAGGTTACGATTCGCTATGGGTTGAAGACCATTTAATGCCTTGGCAGTTAAGCTGCGAGAAACCTACACTTGAAGGTTGGGTTCTTTTATCGATTTTAGCTGAGAAAACTGAGAGGATAATGCTTGGAACAATGGTTTCTAATATTCTATACAGACACCCTGTGATTTTAGCTAAGTTAGCTGTTATGGTGGATAGGATTTCTAATGGAAGATTCACTATGGGGCTTGGTCTTGGATGGTACGGGGATGAAGCTAAAGCCTATGGTTTACCCATGCCTTCTCTTAGAGTTAGAATAGAAATGTTTGAGGAAGCTATAAAGCTTATGAAGAAGCTATGGACGGGCAAGGGTAGGGTAAGTTTTAAGGGTAAGTATTTTAATCTTGAAAACGCACCTTTTGAACCTAAGCCTATTCAAAAACCCCATCCACCGATAATTGTAGGTACTGGTGGTGAAAAGGTAATGTTGAAAATTGTTGCTAGAGAAGCTAATGGATGGAATTACGGTGCTTTAAGCCCTGAAGAAGTTAAACATAAACTTGGCGTTCTTAGAAAGTATTGTGAAGAGATAGGTAGAAGTTTTAAGGAGCTAGAGAAAACGTTTGAACTATATGTTTTCATAGGTAAGACAAGGGATGAAGCAGAATCCATATTGAAGGAATATTTAGAAATAGTTCCTAAAGGTGATAAATTGCAGCATGTAATTCAGCAGCTTTACATAGAAAATGCGTTAAAGGGTACTCCAGATGATATTTTAGAGCGAATGGAAAGGTATGTGGAGGCTGGAATAAAGCACTTCATACTAGTTTTTCCGGGTAAGAGAAGATTTGAGATGATGAAGTATTTTAGTGAACGTGTTCTTGAAAAAGCTAAGAAATTATAGTTAGGGGTAAATTATTTCTCCAATATTTTCATCTACTCTATAGCCTACTAAACTATTTACTAACTTTTTTACATTTTCGCTTCTAATAGTATCTATGAAAAGTTTTACAGATTTCTTATTTAATCTGCTTTTCCTAACAACAAAATCGTATTTTTCCCAGCAAACGTGCTTACATTTTAAACCATACTGTTCAGCAACATATCTTAGAGTTAAACCAACATCTGCATTACCTTCTACAATAGCTCTAGCTACGTTATAGTGGGTCTTATATTCGATGTTATATCCAGGGATAATATCGGGGGTAATACTTGGACTTACCCCGAGTTTCAAAGACGCTCTGTAAAGTAGGTTATCCAGGTAGGACCTAGTTCCGGAACCTAGAACCCTATTTGCTAACCTAAGTTTCCCTGTGAAGAGGTCTTCAACACCCTTAAATTCTATATTTTTTCTGAAGGCGAATACAAGCTCCCTATTATATCCTCTAATAACGGCTACCTTGTTCTCTAACCAATACTTCTTAAGGTATGGTATATTGTATGTTCCTGTTTCAGGGTCGTATAGGTGTGTTCCAGCAATATCTGCTTCATTAAGCATTATAGAAGCTAATCCGCCTGCTGAACCAACCCATGAAACTTCAATGTTCTTAACCATATCTCTAGACTTAAGCAATTCAACTATCTTCTCCAATGCTGGGTCATGGCTTCCAATAATTGTTAACTCAGGCATTTCAGGTTTAACGTATTTCTTCTCAAAAACACCGATTTTCCTAAACTGGTTTAAGTAGTAGTTTAGAAGTTCTTTACCAAGCGATGTTAGTTTTGTTCCTCCTCCCCTAGCTCCACCTTTTCTTGCCTCAATAATTTTCAATCCTAATATTCTTTCAATTCTAGCTAAGGACTCCCAAGCTCTTGAATACGGTATTTTAAGTATTTTACATGCCGCAAGTATTGACCCCTCCTCGTCAATTATTTTTAGAAGACTAGCAAGCTGCCTATCTAGAAGCTTCTTACCTTCATACTCGGCTATTAAATCTACTTTAAACCTTACTTTGCTGAGTATCTTCTTCAAGAAACTATACCGCCTACTATACTGTATTGAGTAAACAAATATTTTTTGTTACCAAATGTAGAGTAGCGTTGTCGTATGAGGACATCTAGGGGAAAACCATATG
>QMRV01000357.1 GCA_003649445.1 Thermoprotei archaeon
AATAATTCCCTTAACATTTCTTAAAATAAGAGTTCTTAGCGATATTTACGCTAAAATGTTATCTGAACTTAAAGAAGAGTACGTTTTTAAAACCCTTTATGAGCTATCTTTACTCATATCAAGGACTTAACACGAAGCAACATAGATGGAGGCCTCGACTTAACTACATTACTTAACTTTATAGCTTTAATGTACAGCTCACTTAAAGGTCTTAGAATTTCTCTTGTGTGGAAACCTATTACTACTTCAGGTAGTGTTTTGAAACCATGTTGTTTAAGAAAGTGATTTACGCCGGGATTCACATTTCTCCAGTATCCATACTGTAGTATTTCGGCTTTCCTATTCTCTACAAGATCTTTAATTATTTCGATAAGCAAGCCGTTTCCTACACCATATTTCATGTAGGAATAATGTGTCATGAAACGTGCTACGTAAGCGTGTTTATTCAAATGCGGTATGTAGGCGTATCCTACAATTTTGCCATCTAATTTAGCTACATAAAATGTCGCTATACCTCTACGAACATCGTAGCCCCACATTTTAGCGTTCATAATTACTTCACGAGGTTCAGTGTAGCTTCTAGGTAAGGGTCTTCCCTGTCTTATGGGGCTTGAAACATTAATCTCTAATATTTCGTGAATGTATTTTTCAGGGTTCGCTTTAAACACCATGCCTCCATTTCTGACAAAATATCTGTACCTATTTCTGGCTTTTTTACTCATACTTTTCCATATGCTGTTAAAATCATGTAGTTTAAGTATTCGCGGAAATAAGTATGTGTAAGGATATTTTTCTTTAGCAAACTCTATCAAATGCATGTGCGTTTTTATCCATGATCTTAACGTTAAAGATACTATATGGCATGTGTGCTTAATTCGGTCTAGAAAGTATGTCCAAAAAGTCTTAATGTCTCTTTGACATGTAGCTCCTAAAGGTATAAGTCCTCCGTCAACATCTTTCCCAAAGGACTCGCAGATTATCAATTTACCTACTTTTGCTAACCTCAAGGGTAAGAGATAGTATTCACCATTATATCTTATTAGTAATTTGTAGGGTGGTCTAAGTGCCGGATATGTTGCGTGAGATGCTTTTAACACTAATTTATACCATAAGTCAGAATCTTCTACTCTTATTATACTCATTCTGTGTGTTTTCAATCAAACCACTAGGTACTATACTCTAAGTTAATTTATCGTTTTGTAAAACAAGGTTATTAAGTTTAAGTAAGTGGTCCCGCGGGGGGGATTCGAACCCCCGACCACCCGGTTTCTACTTGGGTGCTTTTGTTGCCGACGTATGCTCATCCCCATAAGCGGATTATACACGCGTCGTCGCATACGCGGGGGTTGCGCACCCACCTACAGCCGGGCGCTCTGCCGCTGAGCTACCGCGGGACAGCAATGACCACTGAATAACTTTATTTCTCTGAGTTATTAAGTTTTATTTCACTATCCTCTACAATAAGGCTTGCTGACCTACTTTACTATAAATAAGGGAACGCATCTCAACTCAGGTACCATAGCATCTATTGGGTGGAAGTATAGACCATATTCACCAAGTAATTCGCCATGATCAGAAGTTATTGCTACCTTGCCTGGTAAATGGGGTACTAATTTACTAACATAAGAGAGAACAAGTTTTAGATTTTCTTCGTAAGCTCTACGCAATACATAGTTTACTTTCCTCAAATCATTTAGTACATCCATTAAATGAACTAGGACAGCATGATCAAGTACAACAACTTTCCTCAAGTTCTTCATGTAAAAATCATATATCCTACTAAAATTTATAGGACCTGCTATATAGGGCGAATGCGGTTGAACATAATGTATGACCATTCGAGTTTTTTTAGTATGCAAACCAAGTCTACGTTTTATATTTAAGAACTTTAAATATCGAAGGACTATATTATTCATTTTCCATGGAGGGACAGTATGTAATCTTCTATCCCATCCTTTATCCCAAGCATCAACTATTTCAAGAAACTTAGTACGGAATTTCCTATTCCTCCTAATGAAAGGAACTGATGATATGTATACTACGTCTTTATAATTCCCATACCATGTTCTTTCAAACCATTTGATGGTATAGCCTCCGGGACTTAAAACTCGCAATAGCTTACCATCCATAAAACTCCATACGTGTTTCTCGAAGAAATCATATCTACATGCATCTAAAATTATTAAAAAGTCCCACTGTTTAGAATTAATAAACTGTGTCTGATAGTAAACGCCTAAAGAAGGAAAAACATAGAGTCCATCAAACATACCTGCTTTAGCATATATTTCAACGTATTTGAGCTTGTACTTTAACCTAACAGGAAGTCTTATGGACTTCTTGGTGAATCTTAGCATCCGACCCAGAACCTTCTTATATGCTGAAATTATATTCTTCAACATAATCATTTCATTCTAAGTAAAGTAACGGTCCTCTATTTAAGCTTAAATTGGCGGGCCCGCGGGGATTTGAACCCCGGACTACCAGCTCCGCAGGCTGGCGCCCTATCCAGGCTAGGCCACGGGCCCTCCTTGTTAATATTTAACCAGATTCTGGAAATATAAAAGTCTGGGTCTCAGCTTAAAGGGGGATTTTCTTTTTAAACAGTTATCTACTTATGTAGGGTTTAGAGAGTAAGTGACAGACAATGGGTCAGCAACTGACGCTAGACAGTTTCATTACCAGGTCTAAGCCCAAAAAGAGGAAAAAGGTTCATGTTATTAGGAGGAAAGTAGAAAGGCATACCAAAGCTTTAGAAATTAAGGTCACTGAAAGCAAGAACACAGGTCCTTGC
>QMRV01000358.1 GCA_003649445.1 Thermoprotei archaeon
GTAAGATAGTGCCAATGCTTACATCGTTAGATGCAATTATTGTAAGAATCATTGCAGGTGATGAAACACCAATAGCATACTACGGCGTTTCTATGTCCATCTTAGGCCTTGCTTCTACACGTGTTCATTTTTCCCCAGCATTATACGCTAGACTTCTAGCAAAAAGAGATATTAGAGACGTTGTTGAAGCTTTTTGGCTTTCATATTTACTGCTCATACCAATGATCATAGGCATACTAGTGTACACAGAACCTATCCTAGCCGTATACAATATCAAATACGTTGTAGCATCATGGATTGTCCGGGTATTTGCCCTAGCCGCTTCACTTCAGGTTCTTTCCACATTACTAGCAACGGTCATAGGAGGGTTGGAAAGGAGAGATATTATTGAAGACATAGATTTAAGAGAAACCGTTCTCTTTAAAATGCCGACACTTAGACTTATAATAGTTATTTTGTACTTAATTATCCTGTCATTATTCTCATTTTTGTTTAGAGAGTCGGAGCTTTCGATTGCTTTATGTTGGAGCTTAGCTTACTTGCTTAGATTCATTTTAATAATAGCATTCTATAATAACTTGTTAATAAAGGAATTCAATGTACATTTACCTTATAAAATCTTTGCAAAGTTTACACTTAAGTTTATAGTCGCATCGATGCCTATAGTAATACTCTCAATCATTTACAGGGTTGAGCCACATATTAGTATATGGGATACTCTGACCCATCTCCTACCTGCAATATTTGTAGCAGGCACATCATACTTTCTAGTATTATATGTTATAGACTATAAATTCCGTGACTTAATAAAAAGAGGTTTAAGTTTTATTCGAGAGTACAGAAAATAATGAGTTAACTACTTAATACTTTTCTTTACACGGGATAGCCTTTTAACGATGTTCCATAGTGCCACATAGTTACGGTATTTTAGTCTCCTTACTTCAAAAAGCTTCTCTAATATTGACACATTATCTACCATGTGAGACAATGGTGTGTTACTTAAATACATAATAATCGGTGTAACATAATAATTCTCCATAAAGGCCGTTTCAGCATATGCTTTCTTACCTAGTATGTCACTGCTACAGTATAGTATGAAAACACCGAAAGGAGAGTGCCCTACACTTTTTGTCTTCAATAAAACTTGACCATAAACTTTGTTGTCAGCTATTGTGAAACCCCTTTCAAAATCCGGATAAAGCAGTAAATTCGGGGCACGAGAAATGTATGGACCATGAAAAACACTTTCTCTCTCCTTTACCCATTTTAGCCCATTGAGTGTAAGTAGCTCCTCCTTAACCCTGCTGATTAGAGCTCTCTCCTTAACATAAATTCCGAAAGATGAATGTGATTGCAGAAAAGCTATGGAATCCTTTGGGTTAATAAGTAATCTGAGCGACCTTAGTTCGGCACCTGTCAGTAACTTGTATGCTTTCTTAATTAGCGGCTTAAAAGGCTTAAATATTAAGCGTAAGGCAGGATTTACCTTTATGTATTTTATTTTCCTTTGCATCCCTTTCTCTTTAAGAATGATCTCCTTATGTTCCTTTAATGCGTTCTCCGTTCTAACTGCTACTTTAGCATACCCTTTTTTAGTTAGGAAGTCGTTTATACTTATGAGAGTTCGATAAACACTGAATCCATGATCTGAAAGTATTATAAGCACATCACTTGCCTTCCTTAATTTTTTAACTATTTTATTGATCGTAGCAAATATTTTAGCTACTTTAACATTTATCTTCTTTTTAAGCAATACTTTAGGCAGTTTGTGATGTATACGGTCTGGGATGTTTAAGTTAACCAAAAAACTTTCCATTCTTTATCCATTAATTCATCGATTACAGAAGAATAGCGTTCTACTAAGTTATATAGCATATCTAAGAGGGCTATTTTACCTTCTATCAACGGTTTAGGTGGTTCTCCAAGCATGCTGGCATATTTCTTCATAGATTCAGGGTAATACGTAGTTTTTGGTGTAAAGAACATGTGGGATATCATTTTAACGTTTCTTATAGGGATCATAGGATAAGCGGGTATAGGATTCAACATTATACACGGAACTTTATTCATAGCCAACATTTCATGTATTCTAGGATGTTCTAGGTCTAATGTAGTGTATAATCTTTGTGTAAGTGTTTGTTTGTCTAAGTAGTCAAAAGAAAATATTCCATGTTTTCCAGGATTCACACCTGTTAGAATGCTTGACCATGAAGGAAAACTTGATGGAAGATATGCATGTAAAATGGATTTAAAAGATTTAGTTAAGATATACTTTACCTCTGTAAAAACACCATAATCAATAAGGGTTTGTAGAAAATCCCATGAAAGTCCGTCTAGGCCTAATACAGCTATTTTCTCAATATTTATCTTGTTGTTCAATAATTTACGGCCCTCCAATACTAATATACGTTATGTTCGTACCTAGTTTCTTATTATGTAAAACGTTTCTTCCGTCTATAATAATCAATTTTTTAGACCTTTTAGAAAGTATTTCTGGAAGTATTTCAGCATACACAGTATGATCTGTAGCTATTATGATCAAGTCGCTCTTTGCAAGAACATCCTTAAGGTCTCTTGTAAAAGGATATCTTGTTGGATTATCTTGAGCATACGGATCATGTATGGTTATGTTTCTTACACCACATGATTCTAGGTAGTGAATTAAGTCTATTACAGGTGTCAGTCTTGTATCTCCAATATTGCCTCTAAACGCCAATCCTAGAATACCTATTTTTGCTTTTTCGATATCTATTTTTGCTTTTTCTAAAGCTTTTATAGCTATGTTCGCAAC
>QMRV01000359.1 GCA_003649445.1 Thermoprotei archaeon
AACTAGTAGCTCTTGAAGAGCTAAATACGTTTTGAAACTTTTATCTAAACGCAAACAGCAAAGAGCCTCCATATCAGTCACTGAGTTAAGTGTCGAAAAAGTTATATTAGAAAGTTATTTTATGTCTGCCAACATTTGCACTGAAAAACTTACTTAAATTTTAAAATCCACATGCCATGATGAAACTCACGGGCATAAGGTATGGTAAATGCTCTTCTTTTACTTCTATCTAGAAGTTTTATCTCTACTTCTTTTACACCATTAATTGATTCCAAAAATGCAGTTAATGTAACAATTTCAGAAAAAGGTATTACACCTATGATGAAAACTTCGTCTTCTTCGAACGCGATGCCTGCTCCTGTAAATGATGGATGTTCTAGAAGAGTAGAGATTAGAGCATGAAGTGACCTTTGATTTCCGTTAAGCCTAGCTATAAATAATATGTTGTATTCCGTAGGTAAGGGAACAAGTCTGAGCCGTATACCTCTAATAACGCCTCTCTTTAATAGATGATTTCGAAAGTGTCTTAAGACTCTACCATATTTAAGATTTATACCATGTATTTTAATTCTTAGCTGAATATCCCTTAAGCTCATGAAAGGATTTTTCTCTAACTCCTTAGCAATTAGCAGGTCTATTAAATCTACTCTTGTAGGAGCTTCGGGCTTAGCAAAGAACACCTTACCTAGTTTTTCCTTATATCTGCCTTCCATCAGTAACCAGTCAAACACTATGTTCTTCTTATCGAAGTCATAGTATAAGGTATACTTTGGCCTTGAATAATATGTTTCCTCTATGACCCAATAGTGTTCAAGAAATGCCTTAGGAAGAGATTTCAAGATATCATCGATATCATATTTCAAAGGCAAATAATAAGTTAAGAATAAGCCTCTGGGTACCACTGGTACGTAGTATCTTAAAAAAGCACTAGGAACATCGCTTATGCTAATTATTCTATCGAGAAACACAAAAAGCTTAATAAGACCCAGTTTATAATGATCTATGTCTGCACCAAAGGCAAATCCTCCTGCTCTAAGCTTCTTAATTTTATACCAAACTGATGATATATGTAAACCTAGTATTCTTGCTAAATCGGAAATTGTTAGTAATCCTTGATGAGCTTGCATTATTTCTAGTACCTTTGCCAAGTCTCGCGTGAAATGTTTTTTAAAAGCTTCTATATTTTCTCTAACACTTGATCTTTCTCGATACTTAGTACTATAAGAATAATATAATTTTTCACTTAATGAATATGCAGGTATTCTATAATGGCCTCCGGGAGTCTTTAGAGCTTTTAACTCTCCTTTTTTAATCATTCTAAGTACTGTCCAATATGAGACGCCGATGTTTACTGCTACCTCTTTGGGTGTTAGCATTTTTTTCAATGCCCATAACCTATGCAATGAATGCTTACAAATTCCCTACTAGTTACATTTCACTAAAATAAAATACGAAGCCATTTTTATTAAAAATTTTCAAAGAAACTGCCTTTATTAAAATAAAAAACTCTATTGACCCGAGGAATCATTTTCTTACATTGGCTGATAACATGGAGAAAATAACAAGAATCATAGAAATAATATACAAGGATCCTGCGAAAACAATGTTAGCGCTGAAGCTCTCCTTACTAGCAGCATCCCTGCTTATAGGAATTCTAAAAGGAGACCCTATAGACGATGACGCATTTTAAATAATGAATAATCTTAAATTTAAGTGAGGTAAGCAACAATTTTAAATTATTTACTATATATTTTTTGCAAACCTGTTTTTGTTAATATGTAATAATCCTCCATTACCCTGTCCTTCCTTACCGCTACATACTTCAGCAGTATAATTCCATTTCTTAAGATATAAAGTTCGTATATTTCCTCTTTTTTGGGTTTTGTCTTTATTAGTGGGAAGGTTAGAATAGGTTCCTCTCCTGTTAACTTGCATATTTGAAGCCTGTCTTTACTCGATATCCTTATTACACTTAGTTCATAATGATAGCTTATCTCAAAATCGAATCTAGAAAGATACTTATTTAGTTCTTTTTCTATTATCTTCAGTTTCTTTTTAAATTCTTTAGCAAGAGAAGCTACTACCTCAGGGTTTACCGATGATATCCTAATAACTTTGGACATTTCTAGAGACGCTCGGTAGAGGGCTTTAGGAAGCTTACTGCTTTTTTATCCATATTATTTAGTTAATACATCGCAATATTTAAAAGATAAAGATATTTAGCCTTAAAGTATCTGATGTTAGTGTAGCGCAGGGTTTCCTATATGTTGAAAGATAGATTTAAAAGACCTTTACTTCATTTAAGAATTACAGTTACTATGGCTTGTAATTATGCTTGTATTTATTGTCATAGAGAAGGTGAGTTAGGGTCTAGAAGACCTGATGAGTTAAAACCGTATGAAATTTACCTCATTGGAAAAGCTGCTTCTGAGCTTGGTATTAGGAAGTTTAAGCTTACAGGTGGTGAACCTTTGTTGAGAGATGATATTTTTGAAATAGTTAACTTATTAAATAGTCTTCAGCCTTTAGACTTAGCATTAACAACGAATGGTTATTTCTTGCTAGAATATGCTTACAAGCTTAGGGAGGCAGGTTTAAGAAGAGTTAATGTAAGTATTCCTAGTTTAAGAAGAGAAGTTTATAGGGAAATAACTGGCGTTGACGGATTAGAGAAGACTTTAAAGGGTGTTGAAGCTGCAATAGATGCTGGTTTTAACCCCGTAAAAATAAACTACGTTCTTTTACGAGGATTTAATGAGGATGAGTTCTGGGATTTTATA
>QMRV01000360.1 GCA_003649445.1 Thermoprotei archaeon
CAACAGTAATGGTTATAAATTATGGAATTATAGGCTTAATAATATCTTCACTCATATCTAATACTACTGCAACAATCTATGCACTCTACTTAGCTAATAAAAAATTCTCTATAAGACCCAATATATCGGATAACGCTAAAGCCCTTTTAGCTCCTATTTCTGCTACAATACCAACATTAATAATTATAAATGGTCTAGGTACTAATTACCACACAATATGTATAGCAGTTATAATGTACATAGCATTACTAGCTTTAACTATACCACTGTTTATACATAAAGATCATCTATATGACCTAAAAGAACTAACATCAGAATTGAGAGTTATCGGATCAATACTCTCAAAAATTCTCACACTAGAACTTAGAGTAGCTGAGATACTTGGTAGATAATCACATCCGTAAAAATACACATATATTTAAGCTATCATGCGGCCTTCTATAGCCTAATAGAGATATGTCTTTTAAATAGCATTGGAAAGCATCCTTAGAAGCATGAATGCTTATTCAAAAGAGCGTCTAGTCAAGTAGCCAAGAACGATGTCCAAGACATAATACATATGTACGCTTTAACATTACACATTCTATATGCATAGTAAGGCATGAAATGAAAACTAGGCAAAGAATGTCAGATGCTAATTCAGTATTTAGATTAGGGAAATAATGTCGACAAATTCATAGCTAGTTTTGAATTAGTATTGAAAACTTGCGTACTTTCCGAGAGGAACTAAGCAATGTCTGGCTCTGAATTCAAGAGCTTAACCTCTTTACAAGGTAGGATTAGGAATATACTAATCTTCATAGCTGATAGTCTAAGATTCGACTATTACCCAAAGGAGCTTGAAGAGCTTGGGCTTGTACTAAAATGTATTGCTCAGTCAATATATACACCTATTTCACTAGCATCTATATTGACAGGTCTCAATCCCCCAAGGCATAGAGTTAAAGATTTCTCAGATAGCATACCTATGGCAATACCCACGCTCTTTGATCTACCGTTCAATATTAGCTATTGGGATCATCCATATGACCCACTCTATAAAGTTCTAAGAAGACCTCCGAGAATATCTCTTGAGAAATTAGAAGAGCCATTTATATATGTGGAAAGAACAGGTGAGACACATGTTCCATATGATCCCAATTATAGAGGTAGTTCAGAAAAGTTTAAGAGATACATTAAGATCGTTAGAAGAGATAAGTGTAAACTCATTAATGACTACAAAGAAGCTGTTAATAGAGCATTTGAACTTTTCTTAGATAGATTATGTGTGCTTAGGAAATGTGGTATTGATAAAAGAACTCTTGTAATATTCCTTAGTGATCATGGCGATGTTTTAACTGAGTATGGAGGTTTGCTATTTCATAGCTTTCCACCATGTCCGGAAACAGTTTATGTTCCCTTAGCAATAATTCATCCAGAAATAGAGCAAGGTTTAGTAAGAGATATAGTAGTAAGACATGTTGATATACTTCCAACAATAACTCAAATACTAAGACTAAAAATACCTTTTTTTACTGAAGGGCTCAGTATCATCGATATACTCTTAAAGAAAATAGAAGTCTATGGTTTTAACTGGTATAGAAGATATAGGTTTGGAATTACAACTCTAAGTGTTTGGGATGAACAAAGTAATGGAATTGTTTTAGTCGATGCACCAATTCGTTGTAGGATAATCTCAGCATTTATGGATATGTTACGGTACACACATAGCTTACATCCCTTTAAACTTCATAGAAAAATTGTTATATATGGTAAAGGTATTGAGCGAGGAATTGAAATAATAGAAATATTTAGGTATTGGCCTACATTTGGTATAAAGGATAATTTACTTCTATCACCAATGAACAAAGCATGGATTGAAAAGAATCTAAAAGTAATACTTGTAAGAAAGATAAAATATATCAAGGAATTAATAAGAAGGAGATCAAACGACATTAATTAAAGTTGAAAGTATGTGGTTGCCACATGGTTAAACCGAGGGTTGTTATATTTTCAAAGTTTTTCTGGCCTGAAGGAGGTGGTGCTGAGTTAGCTACATACCTCATAGTTAGGGACATACTTTCGAAGTATTTTGATGTGGTTGTGGTGTCGGGTACGGAGAAGCCTAAGACTGATGTCCTAAAGTGTTGTAGGTGCATTTACTGGCCTGTACTTAAGACCAGGTATAAACCTGTTGAATGGTTGAAACTACTTGCAAACACTAAAACTGCTAGAAAGCTCATTGAGGGGGTAGATATGGTTTACATACCATCACATGCTTTGCTACCACTAGCGATCATCGCTAAACTAATTAAGCCAGACGTTAAGGTTGTACTTCACCTACATAACTACCAGCCACTAACATATACCTCAGTTATATTAGCAGGTAGAGAACCTGACCTCGCTACCGATATCGTAGTTGAGTATGGTGAGCATGATAGCTTACTACGTGCATTAGCTTCAGGACTAGGCCACTACATAAATAAGATTAACACGCTATCACTTCACTTTGCAGATAAGGTTATCTGTGTATCGAGAAGACAGTATGAAATACTAGTAGATCACATACCTAAGATTCGCAGTAAAGCCGTTGTCATATACAATCCCCCACCACCAGTACCAGACACAAGTAAGAAACTTAGTGATTACCCAACAATACTATTCAGCGGTGGAGGTAGCTTCATAAAGGGATTCTATATTGCGGTCAAAGCAATTTCAAAAATTGCTACTAAACATTCTTGCAGAATCTACGTTACTTATGGACGTGGAGTATCAATAAGGCATAGTGCTCTCCTTAGAA
>QMRV01000361.1 GCA_003649445.1 Thermoprotei archaeon
TAGGGGTTGATTAGAATTACCGTATAGAACACTGCAGTACTTAGCATTATAGTAAACGATTTTCTAGAACCTAAGCTTAACACTTTTCTTGAAAAATATGCCCTACTATATTCTAAACCTAAAAGCTTAGTTAAGCCGTAAAACATGTTTATAGTAGTTGCAAAAAAGCTTAGTGTATAGGGGGATTTTCCGACCTCCGTTAAAAGCCCAAGGAACATGTTTACAACTATGTAGGTTATAGATAGTAGGAAAATCGTTATTAAAAAACTGGTACTTGAAGCTGGTCCTCTTCTCGCATAAGGATATGTTATGATAAATGTAAACGACCATAACACTGGTGGAATAAGGTACGCTAATGTGCCTGGAAGTTTAATGAGATACACTATTACGAATATTAAAATGATGGTTAATAAAAGAATATAAGTTATCTTGCTTTCAAGCCGTTTAGTTTTAGTCATTTCTTATACCCTTTTTACCATCCACCTACATACTTTAGCGTAATCTCTAATTCTAATGTATTATTTTCTTTAGTACAGTTTTCGTCTATACCTAGTTCAATCCATGCGATTATTTTTTGTGATGGATAAAATGTTATAGGCGGTGAAGTACTAGATAACGATTCTAAGTCATCGCAACATTTAATGTTACTCCATACTGTTCTTGCAAAGTCTCCTTTATTATAAGGGCCAAGGTACATAACTTCGTAGTGAAAAGAGTTGAGTATTTCTGAGTCTTCAATAATGTTAACGTTCACTGATTTAAGTTTAGCAGGTAACGTACCATCATTCGTTATAACTATTCCTATATAGCTTCTCCATTCTGGATAAACATTTTCAAAAATTATAGTTAACCGTTTACCGTTTGGACTTAAATTCGCTGATGAAGAATAAGTTTCCGGGCATTCGTGGCTACACTGACAACATGATATGATTTTATAGGACCCTATTTTTACATCTAATTCACCTACAGAAACAGTAAAGTTTGCTCTAAGTTTACCGTACCATAATGAGTAAGCTTGGGATGTAAGTAATAATGTAAGCGTAAGTACTATAAATAGAGCGTATAGTTGTCTCACCATTTCTATCTTCTCATAGTTTATCTTGCTAGATTATATTGGGAAAAAATAAAATATGTTTTGATGTTTATGGTATATGTTCTTCGTACTCGTTCCACTGTATAGCATCTACTTGTATAGTGAAAGTTATTGTAGACCCTTCATGTGCATCTTGAAGTATTGTAATATCAAGGCTTATATCTGCTGATTCGCATGGATCAAGCTGTACGCCAAAATTGTTTCCCCACCAGACCAATGTATCATTTTTACCGTCACCATCAAAGTCGAAATACTCTCCCTCTATTACACCTGGGTTTAATTCGTGGTAAATATTGCCGTTAATTATTACTCTCCATATTTTCAAAGGTATTGTTCCATCGTTATGTACTTTAAAGGCGATATGTTCATAGTACCATGGATAAACATTATGCATCGTTATTTTTAAGGTATCGTAATCTCCATCATTATCGGAATCTATTAGTTCAAGATCGGTACAACCTACATTCTTATCCAGCTGCTGGGATCCTGGCTGAGGGAGAAATGATGCATTATAGTCGTTAACAGGGAAATCACATGTATCTAACTGTATTAAAGTACCTTCCATAAATTCCCAGTCAAGTTCTCCCGTATTGACTGTTGCATTTACTCTTAGTGTTTCGCTCCACATAGCAAAAGCTACGCTAAACATTGATAGTAGTAATAGAAAAATTGGTAGTATTGTTAATTTTTTAGTGTCCATATTTTATCACATCAGTTTACGGGACTTCGTTCCATTGGGCAAAGACGAATACTACTTCAAACTTATAGGTTGCTAGTTCCTCTGCGCTCTGTTTCACATGTATTACTAATTCATATGTGTCATATCCTTTAGGATCTATTTGTATGCCATCTTCACCGCCGTCATCTGACAATCCTAGATGAACGTTTAGCTCAGGTTCGCCGTCACCATCAAAGTCTAGATCCACCCATTTACAAAGTTCAAGAGGTATCTTCTTGTCATCATATATTAAAGTAGCACTTAGCAGTTTCACAGGTATTGTCCCTATATTATCTACCATACCATAAATACCTACTTTATAGCATGGATACGCATTATCAATTGTAACACCTAGTTTTATTAAATCTCCTTCTTCGTCGTATCTTTCTTCCTCTATTTCCACTGTTGTTACATCGAGAGGTACTTCGGGTTTTTCAATAGAGTCATTACTCCAATAGTCGCTCCATTTAACATCTACTTCTCCTGTATTAACGGTCACGTTTATTCTTAGTGTCTCACTCCACATAGCAAAAGCTATTCCCATAGATGCTAGCATTACGAGCGCTATGAAAACTCCTATCATAGATTTTCCTATATACATACTTTTTGCACCTTTTTAATCTAGGATTTAAAATTAACTTAAAAATACATTGCGAAGTAATGTTACTGCACAGTAAAACCGTATCCCAAATACTAGAACAATCCTACATAAAGCGAGTAATATTAGAGAAAGGTATAGTGAAAAATAGTTAAAGTATTACCATACGCGTGCTGGTGTAAAATTGTTGATAATAGTGATACTAAACAATAAAATTTTAAATCAGCGAAGCATAAACACTTCTGTGGTATGTGGGCCGGTAGCTCAGCCTGGTAGAGCGCTCGGTTGGCATCCGAGAGGTCCCGGGTTCAAATCCCGGCCGGTCCACCAATCTTCATTTATTCTTTCAATATTGCCTATTTTGTTCA
>QMRV01000362.1 GCA_003649445.1 Thermoprotei archaeon
AAATCCCCCGCGTATCAAACAAAGTCACCAACATAAGTTGAGAATCCGAGCTTAACTGGGCTAACCTTACAGGCTTGTCATAAATGTCAGTTAAGGTTAACGATACTTTAAAATAATCAAGAGGAATCCACTTAGATTCCGGTTTCAGAACTAACCTAAAACAATTTTGCGAAACGAAAGATACGGAGAAATATCGTCCCCTCGAGAATAAACAGCGTACTACTCCACATGTATCCTCTTGAAAAGACAACTTAAGACCACTAGGTAATATTAAACATTCATCAAACTTTAAACAGCGGCATACTTCTTTTAAAAAATCAGAACTAGAGAACATTGATAACCTTAATTGCTTACTTAAGTCAAATATAGAATATTTAGAAGCACTCTCACTAAAAAGCCTAGCAAGCCGCGCATGCACCATGCATAACCACACCAATACTGAGAACTTAAGAAAATCAAACATAAATTTATAGACCTTAGCGGGATCCTCTAGAACCTTGTCTATATTTTTATCCTTATTCAGGAACTCCGTTAGTAATAACGGAAACTCAGTATTCATCATAGCCATAGTCAAAGAAGAATATAAGACCTTACTTCGCTTATCTAAGATAATGATGCCGTATAAAGGAGGAATGACAATCTCCCGCCCAAGATACACTTTTCCAAAGATTAAAGATGAGATAATGATCAACACTATTAATGAGGATATGCTTAATAAAGCATCATTAAAAAGAAGTGTACTTAAGGCATTAACGATAAAGCCTAACATTATAGCCAGTATAATAGTCATAAAAAGTTGAAATCTCAAATCGAGCAAATTAACCACATAACTCATGTTATTAGCCCTCCTATAAACACTTACATTAGTAAATCAGTAAAAATCAGACAATTAGCAAAGCCTCATAAAGCACATAATTAACCCTCATAGTAACCACATACCCCAAGTAGATGGACTCTCAGACATACGACTCTCCAAGACATTAACGAAGCACCGCATAGCAACGCCAACCACATGGACACCTTAAGCGATCTCCCTATTGATAACCAGCCCAGTAAAAACATCAAGAAGATCTCTGCTTAAGCTCCCTTAATGTTAAATTAACCAACTCTTTTTCTATTTCCTCCTTTGACTTCATCGCATTTATTAAGTAAAAACGTGAACTTCTAGCCCTACGACTTAGACTCAGGTAATGCCCTCTCACTCTTCTCAAATATTCTTCATTCTCATAGCGAGTAAGCCTTCGCCCTTCGGCCTTAAGCCTTCTTATTGCCTCCGAAACTGGAATATCTAAGAGAAAGACCACATCGGGAATTCGGATTGACCTATTAATCGCCCATAAGAACTATTCATTAACACGCCTCGCACATTGATAAGCTATGCTAGCATATACGCTTCTATCACTAACGACGATTTTATTCTCAGAAAGAGCTGGAATTACCACTTCCTTTTGAAGTATGATCCTATCAGCAGCGAAAATATATGCCTCGGCATCAGGATCTAAATCATGCTTATGGATGAACTCCTTTATAGCGGGTATCCACGGTTCCTTCACATACACAGCAGAATATCCTCTCTCTTCTAGTAAAGCAACGAGCCTCTTGGCAAAGTATGTTTTTCCAGCTCCACCAATACCCTCAAGTGCTATGTAGAGCCCTACTGCTTTCTCAACCCCACGCTTAGGTAAAGAAATTCTCTCCTCCTGAATAAGCAACACACTTCCACATCTCGGACACCTATACTCCTTCAATACTCTTCCATCGAACGTAAGTGTCCTTACAACCTTAGGAACTACGACTTCCCGACAACGCGTGCATAGAAGGGGCTCGCTCACGCTTTACCGCCCTCCCTACTTACTAGTAAAGAAGGAGATCATAAAACATTAATCATCTCACAATCATGTGGTAAAAAGACGACGAAACGAAGACATGTCAAAAGTTCCTACGTATCCTTAAGCTAGCCATAAAGATTAACATAGTGCATACTTAATTAAAAGGAGATAAAAATAAAAACAAAGCCAATCACCTTAGAAAAGTGATGAGCAGAGCAAGTATGAGGCTCATAAGAGCATATATCAAGGATCCAATATACGGATACATCCCCCTCAATACATATGAATATGAGATATTACAGGATCCAGTCTTCAACAGGCTACATTATGTAAAGCAACTCGGTTTTACATACTTAGTCTATCCCTCAGCCAAACACACACGCTTTGAACACTCATTAGGAGTCATGCACTTAATGTCAGAACTAGCAAAGAAGATACCCCAATCCATGAGATCCTTAGGAGACAAAAACTACACCCTTCACCTGCTCGCATTATTTAATGTCGGAGGAAATATTGATGAGGACAGATTGACGAAAGACGTCAACTACTTCATGAATCTAAAGAGAGATGCCGAAATACTCGAACTATTGTTCATACAGATAGCTAGATTATTAGGTTTGTTGCACGATATAGGACATTTCGTTTTCAGCCATGTAGGTGAAACCGTCCTCTATAAACTTAAAAAAGAACGAAACAACACCCTTAAAGGACACGAATATCTAAGCTATAAAATAATCAAAAACTGGAAAACCCTAAGATCAATAATCAATAAAATTAACGAAGAGGTATTAAACAACTTAAGCACAGAAACCCACGAAATATTTCAGAAACAAAAGATAAAAAACGATACCATAGCATCCCTATTAAAGAAGAACCCAAAAATAGGGGAAATAACGCCCCTCTCCAAGGAAGGTCATGACATCCTACACCAGTTACTCACAGGA
>QMRV01000363.1 GCA_003649445.1 Thermoprotei archaeon
CAAAGACCACGTAGAGGAATAGTTTGTCCCCTATAAGCTTCCACCTAGCAGAGCTTCTAAGCATCCATCCATTATTGTAGTACCTCCAAAATAGCTTGTGAAACTGTAGTGGAATATTTACCCGTCCCTTATGAGCAGCTATCCTTACACCTTCTAGTGTTAGTTTCCATAACTGGTTATCACATCCAACACTCCATCTCCTAACAGCTGGTTTATCAGTCTTAGCTAATCCTTTTTTCTTAAGCTTTTTGAAGCTCTTGAGTCTCTGAGAAGCATCACGTATAGCTTCATGTATATAATGTGTTGGTATATCTGGACATCTTTCCCTAAACTTCCTGTAGAGGAGTTTCTTAGCTTTCGTCCAAGAAGCAACGTTATTATTCCACATGTACTCTAATATTTCAGTAAGGATTTTACCATAGACCTGATAGATATAACTAAGTATGTTAATCTTGGTCTTAGTTAATGGTAACGATACTAGTACTACTGTTCGTTTAAGGGTCTTTGATTGTCTGTTCAACCGCTTCCACTACCTTCCTGTACTTATGACTACGCTTACCATAGATTCTTGAAGCAAATAACGTAACTTTCTATCAAGTCCTCTACTAGCTCTTAATAGATGTCTTTTGGTAGCTCTTGGAATGTTACTACAACTTTTACTTCATAAGCCTTGAAAAGCTCCTCAAGATGCTTAAACCCGAATCTAGTTAGCCTGTCCCTATAAGCTACTAGTGGTACATTGAACTCATGTTTCCTAGCCATATCTACGAGCTTCCATAAACCTCTCCTATCCTCCTTAAGATCACTAGCAACATCCTTGACTATCCCTACTAGTTTCCATTTATTCTCCTTGACATACTTCTTTAACACCTCTATCTGATTCTCTAGCTCCTTCTTCTGGTTAGCTCCGCTTACATGAGCATAAATAACAGCACGAGCTACCTTAGGAGTTATTATCTCTCCTACTGATTGCCCAAGTAAACAGTTGACTTCGCTTTCTGATATTCTCCACATACTACCAATATTAACTGCTCTTATCTTACCTTCCTTAATCCAGCTACGAAGAGTACGATTAGCAATCCTCAAAATCTCACAAACCTCCCTAGTACTATAATGACGTTCCATTTACCTTCTTCAGAATAAGAAGACCTACAAAGACCTATAAAAACCCTCATCTCAGAAACTGCAACCATATCCCCTAACTCTTAAATATAATCTTCAATAAGGAATTGTTTTTCGAAGGGAAAAATAGGTGAGTATGGGATGATATTAACAGTTGAAACATTTGAAAAGTATGTTGGACAGTCAATTAAAGACCCTTATGGAAGATATGTTGGAGTAATTGCAGGTTTTTACAGCGAAATAGATAGCACAATAAGCTATGTAAATGTAGAATTTACCGACGGCTCTTTTGCTAAGCTACCAGTAAATAGAGTTGAATTTGAACCAGACAGCGTAGTTCTAGTACCTGAATGGAAAGCCCAAGCATTAGATGTTAAAAGAAAATTAGAGATAACTAAGAAAAGAATTAAAGCATTAGACGATCTTTACGCTAAAGGTGAAATAGCAAAGCATGCCTACGATGAGTTTAAGAAGAAGCTTGAAGCAGACTTAGGGAAGTTAAAGATAGAATCTAGAGAAGTAAGGAAGATACTGCAAAGCAGATTAAGAGAATTGGAAAGACAAGTTGAAGAACTAGAAAAAGCCCATGCATCGCTGAAAATGGTGTTCTTTGCAGGAGAAATAAGTGAACCGACGTTTAAGAGAGCAACAGACATAATAAAGAGAAGCATTGAGAAGTGCGATGCTGAAAAGAAAGATATTAAAGCATCCATTAGTGAACTTGAAAAAATAGAAACAACACCAATATCATTACCACCAATAGCTAAACCAGCTAAGGAGGAGATGCCGAAAGCTGAGGAACCACTTGTAGTCCATGTAGTTGAAGGAGAACAGTAAAAATATTTTTCCCAATAAACTACCAATATTTTGAGGGATAGCTAGTGAGTAGAATAGTTAAGAAGTGGACTGGCGAAGAAGCTTCAGCCCCTTTTCTCATTAGATTGCTTCATAAATTTAGACCTAGAAAGGCATCTTTAAAAAGACAGATTGGAGAAGTTATCTACCGTTTAGACGTACAAATGGATAAACTTGATGAAACACTTAGCAGGTTAAGAGATAGAGATAAGGAGCTTTTAGAAAAAACTGTTAAAGCATATATTGCTAAGGATTTTGCAAGAGCAACTATTTATGCTAATGAAGTAGCCGAATTAAGGAAAATGGCTAAAATAGTTTTAGCAAGCAGGTTAGCTCTTGAAAAGGTTAAGGTTAGGTTAGAGACAATTAGAGAACTAGGTGATGTAGCAGCTGTTATGGCTCCTATAATTCCTATTCTCAGAGGCCTTAAATCACAGTTAGCCGGAATAATTCCTGAAATATCCATTGAACTTGAAGAAATAACCAATAACATGAACAGTATGCTTATGGAACTTGGTCAAGTAACATCAACAGCCCTGTCTTCACCTATGCTTACAGAGGAAGCTAGAAAAGTTCTCCTTGAAGCCCAAGCACTAGCTGAAGAGAAAATTAAAGAAAACTTCCCCAAAATACCGCCTGAAATTAGAGTAGCTATTCCTGAGAGAAGAGTTGGAGTGTCCCTACCTGGACCTACAACATTTACTCCTATGAAACCTACTACACAAATTAGGCTAAGCTCTAAGATTTTGGAGGGAAAAGTATTAGAGTACATTAGAGCACATAGAGGCTTTATAG
>QMRV01000364.1 GCA_003649445.1 Thermoprotei archaeon
GAAAACAGGAATAAAACCTATGAAAAGAACATGGGTCCATTTAACAACAAACATGGAAGATGCATTATCTGTAGCTAAAAGGCATAGAGGAGAACCTGTAATTCTAACGGTAAATGCTAACTGCTTAAGAAGTAAAGGTATAAAGGTGTTTAAAGCAACAAACACTATTTACTTGGTAAAACATGTTCCAGTAGATTGCATAGTAGACATTAAAACTCAAAAGCGAAAAGTGTAAAATAAATATAGGTTCTTGAGAAGAAAGGATTGATGTAGATATCAAGAGTAAGGGGATATGGTTATGTCGCGTTCTAAACTAGTATATACTATTTTTGATTATTACGTTACTAGTAGTTTTTACGATATATTGTTAAGGCTATTAAATACGAACTCACATATTGTTTCGAAGACAACTTTAAATACATCACGTAGCATTGATGGAGTATTCTGCTGATACAGCGCCGCTTCATGTTTTTGCTTAAGGATCGAATATTAGAGGTAAATGGCTATATGTAAGCATAACCTTTGTTAGAGAAGTTGTAACAGACAATATTGCTCAAGGAAAATTAACCCTCATAGTATGGGATAACGCCGAATTAGTAAACAAGGAACATGCAGGTAGCGTGATAGTTAATGAAACAATAACGCAAGCTTCAGCATGAATTACGAGTATTTAGGATTTGACGCATCTACTGAAGCAGCAACAGACGATCACATGCTAGATTGGGTGAAAGTTGAAGGATATACTGCAGTTGTGGGTGGGGAATTAGAATTTGAACCCTAATATTCTCTTAAGCCTAGGAAACAATGTAAAAGACATTATAGCGATAACATTAGCACTAGTAGTAGCATTGTACTTAGTCTTTATAATGAAATCTAAAACATAAGACTTAAAGTCGTTTAAAAGTAAAAAAGATATTTTTATTTATTCTATAGCTTTATAAACCGCTAAATCTGCTCTAACTACACCATAGCCGTATAATTCATCATAGCCTTTTATTCCTAAATCATCTGCTGTAATATGGAGTATGCCTCTGACAGTATTGCTTTCAGTGTCTTCTAAGCTTCCAGGGGGTAATACTGGCATTTCATTAGCTAAACGTGCTGCTTGTATCAAAGCAACAACGCCGCTTACGTGAGGTGCTGCCATAGAGGTCCCGTCTAAAGTTTCATAGGTGTCATCAGGGTATGTGCTTAAAACATCCACCCCTGGTGCTGTTAACTCCGGGTTTCTATTACTCCAGTCCGGTACTTGATCTTCAGAATCTATTGCTCCAACAGCTATAACTTCAGGGTATGCTGCTGGAAATGTTGGTGTTTCTGCTCCTTCGTTCCCGGCAGCAGCAACTAATGTGACATTATATTTGTATGCAGCAACTATGATTTCATATAGTTCTTCAGGAGGAGACTCGCCGCCTAAGCTCATAGATATTACTTCCGTAGCATCGTCGTCTGGATCCCCAACTATTACTCCATCTTCATCAGCATCTACTTCCCCATCAGGACCCTTTACAGCTAAGTCTATAGCTATTATCAAGTCGCTCCATGTTCCGTATCCAGCATCGGTAAGAGCTTTTATAGCGTAAATTTCTACGTCGGGAGCTACACCAACAACCCCTATTTCATTATCCTCAGCTGCTATAGTTCCAGTAACGTGGGTTCCATGACCGTTTCTATCCTTACATTTACCGTAGAATACTTTTCCAAAACGTACAGTAACACACCATTTAATGTTCTTATCTAAATCTGGATGATCGCTATCAACGCCAGTATCTATTACCGCAACTTCTATTTCAGAATCCCCGTCACCATTAACGTCAACCCAACCTGTACTTATGCTCCAAGCTTCAGTAGCGTTAATTCTATCAATACCCCAAGGAATTACCTGAGGAGGTTGTTCCTTAGGACGCCTACCTCTGCCGGGAGGAGGAGCTAAAGCATAAATAACCCCATCTACGCTAACATGCTTCACACCATGAGCCTTCCTAAACTCTTCAATAGTATGTGAAGGCAGTTTAACTATAATAACCGGAGCTAGCTCAGCAGTATAAATGATCTTACCACCCAGCTTATCAACAATGGTGCTATCAAAAACTTTATGATCAATAGTAGCTATAATAGTAACTTCAATTACAGGCTTAGCATTAATGTTGACAATAGAAGATATTAGAGCCAATAGTATCAATGTCGCAATAAACAATAGCTTCTTACTATACACTAAACCAACCTCTCCTTTAACATAATTTTAAAGGAAAACACTAATAAACATGCCTACACGCATCATAACATCAACAATAAATCTATATTCAAACTGAGCAATAATATCTTATTAAGTTAAATTAGGACTTAGTGTACTTGGGATTAGCATCTAACAACCACCTTTATCTAAATCAACAGTTGTCCAACGATAATTTTTACAATTAGAGAATACTAACTTACATTAACCATGGTGAACTCGCAAATTACAAGCTTGGTATTTGGTTTATTAAGACCACTATTTCTACTTGGCCTAACATGTTAATCACTTATTTCTCTGAAATACGTACAAATTACTTGGTTAGAAACGGTTACACGTGAGCTCCATGAATGAACTTATTAAAGAGACGATATCACTGACAAAGGAACTTATTAAAGTAAACACTACTAACCCTCCAGGCAATGAACTACCAGCTGCTGAATTTCTTGCTTCATGGATGGAGAAGCACGGGTACGAAGTACATATTCAGAAAATAGAGAAGAACAGAGGAAACGTAGTAGGGATCATTAAAGGTAC
>QMRV01000365.1 GCA_003649445.1 Thermoprotei archaeon
AACTAGTAGCTCTTGAAGAGCTAAATACGTTTTGAAACTTTTATCTAAACGCAAACAGCAAAGAGCCTCCATATCAGTCACTGAGTTAAGTGTCGAAAAAGTTATATTAGAAAGTTATTTTATATTTGCCAACATTTGCACTGAAAAACTTACTTAAATCTCAAAATCCACCTACCATGGTAAAACTCACGAGCGTACGGGATAGTAAATGCTCTTCTTTTTTCTCTATCTAAGAGCTTTATGTCAACCTCTTTTATTCCACTGAGAGACTCCATAAGCGAAGCTAAGGTAACTATCTTCGAAAAGGGTATTACCCCTCCTATAAATACCTGTTTTTCACGGAACGATATATTAGCTATGGTGAATGCCGGATGCTCAAGTAACGTAGAAACTAAAGCGTGTAACGCGTAGAAGTTACCATGTACTCTAGCTATAAATAGCGTATTATATTCCGAAGGCAAAGGAACAAGTCTAAGCCTTATACCTCTAATTACATGTCTATTTAGTAGATGGTTTTTAAAGTGTCTTAGGATTCTGCTATACTTAAGATTTATCCCGTGCATTCTTATTCTTGACTGGATCTCTCTTAAGCTAATGAACGGATTTTTCTCAAGCTCTTTAGCGATAAGTAGATCTATTAAATCTATTTTAGTAGGTTTTTCAGGTTCAGAAAATATAGTCTTGCCTAACTTCTCTTGATATCTTCCTATCATGAGCTCCCAATCGAATATAATATTTCTTTCCTTAAAATCATAGTACAGTGTGTATTTGGGTTTAGAGCAATAAGTCTCTTCAACTACCCAATAGTATTCAAGCAAAGGTTCAGGAAAAAGCCTTAAAACATTCTCAATATTGTAGGCTAGGGGGATGTAATAGACTAAGAACAAACCCTTAGGCACTATAGGCGCATAGTATCTTAAAAAAGCTCTTGGAATATCTTCTAAACTAACTACTTTACTAAGGAAAACAAGTAGTTTAATTAGTCCCAATTTGTAGTGATCTATATCTGCACCAAAAGCAAACCCGCCTGTTCTCAGTTTTTTTATCTTGTACCAAATGGAAGATACATGTAGGTTTAATATTCTAGCTAAATCCGATATTGTAGGTAATCCCTGGTAAGATTGAATTGTCTCTAAGATTTTAGCTAAGTCCGGTGTAAAATACTTCCTGAAAGCCTCTATGTTTTTTTCTATCGCTGCCTTCTCTCTGTAGACCTTAGTTCCAGAAAAACGAGATAATTGATGTTCTAAAGCATATATAGGTATTCTATAATGTCCTCCTGGAGTTCTTAGTGCTCTTAATTCACCTTTTTTGATCATCCTAAGTATGGTCCAGTAAGAAACTCCTATAGCCGATGCTGCTTCTTTTGGTGTTAACATCCTCTTCAATGTATTAACCTGGTGTCAATAAATGCCTACAATGGTAGCGTTCTGGATAGTACTCCAAAATATCTTCTACTTTTTTGTTTATTTAAAATTTTCAATAAGGCACAATGTGTTAAAATGAAAAACTCTATTGGCGTATAATATCTATTCTCTCACGGCTGACAGCTATGGAGAAAATATCAAGAATCATTGAAATTCTCTATCGAGATCCTACAAAAACTATGTTAGCTTTAAAGCTATCTGTACTTGTAGCTATTCTACTTATAGGAGCCTTAGCAGGCGACCCCATAGAAGACGATGCATGGTAAGAAGATGTAAAACATAATTTTTAATTATTTTTTTTAACCTATTTACATTAGTTAAATTATCTGCTTTAGCCCCTTCCTCGTTAACACATAGTACTGTTCCTTTATTTTCCTTCTTTTTATTGTTGTGATCCTTAGTAGTATTGCTCCGTTTTCTAGTATAAAGACGTCGCATAATTTTCTCTCTTGTCTTGTTTCTATTGCAGGAAATACTAAAATGGGTTTTTGATTAATTAGACTTTGTATTCTTATTTCATCTTTATTGGATATTTTAATCACACTTAGTTCATAATGATAACTTATTTCAAATCCATATTTCAAAAGATATTTATTTAATTCTCTTTCCAATGTTCGTAATTTCTTTTTGTATTCTATGGCTAAAGTGGCTATTTCTTTAGGATTTACTGAAGCTACCTTAATTATTTCTGACATTTCTGAGTACACTCATTACATGGTTTCAGTGATTCCTTTAATTATTGTTTACGGTGAATATGTTTCTTAGAGATTAAAGAATATTTAACCCTGAACTTATAAGGAGATAATGTAAAACAGGGTTTTATAAATGCTAGTAGATAAGTTCGGAAGACAAATACTTCACTTAAGAATTTCAGTTACGGTAGCCTGTAATTACGCTTGTATTTACTGTCATAGAGAGGGAGAATTAGGTTTTAAGAAAGCCGATGAGTTAAAGCCTTATGAAATTTATCTTATTGCGAAAGCTGCTTCTGAGCTTGATATTAGGAAGTTTAAGCTTACAGGCGGTGAGCCTTTGTTGAGAGATGATATTGTTGAAATAGTCAACTTATTAAATAGTCTTCGGCCTTTAGACTTAGCGTTAACAACAAATGGTTACTTTCTATCGGAATATGCTTACAAGCTTAGGGAGGTAGGTTTAAGGAGGGTTAATGTAAGTATTCCTAGCTTGAGAAGAGAAGTTTATAGGGAAATAACCGGTGTTGACGGATTAGAGAAGACTTTAAAGGGTGTTGAAGCTGCAATAGATGCTGGTTTTAACCCCGTAAAAATAAACTACGTTCTTTTACGAGGATTTAATGAGGATGAGTTCTGGGATTTTATA
>QMRV01000366.1 GCA_003649445.1 Thermoprotei archaeon
ATGGTATGTACCTCTGCCGATGAGCGTATCAGATATTAAGAGCGCGAAGGGACTGTTAGCCTACATAGCAGAGTACTTGACTTCAGTAGCAATGGAGGAGAAGTTCCGTGTAGAAGAAGAACCTAAGCCAGTAGTAAGCATGGTAGCTGGCAGAAAAGCATTAGGCTTTAGCATGAAAGTGAGGCTCCCGCCTTATGACGCGGCGCTGGTAGAAGATGTGAAAATAGTGGCTGTAGAAAGGCCAGACGGCAGAGTATCTCTTGGAATCGACGCCAAGCTCGTTTCAGGAAAACTCTACCTATGGGCGCCGAGCCATAGAAACTTCGTAGATGAAGTCAGAAAACAGCTACTGACCTGGAAAGGCCTCGAGCCCAAGGTGGTTCGAAAGTATATTAAATTAGGAGAGAAAATGTTTGAAGGGGTTGAGAGCAGTGACTAGCAGAGAAGTAACTAAAGAAGAGTGGAGAAGCGGCTTAACGTGGAGAGTAGTGCTTGCAATAATATATGGCGCTGCAGTACTAATGCCAGTCACCATATGGGGTGAACTCATGATAGGCAACGTCGGAAACTTAACGTGGACTGTAGTCATACTCTTCTACTGGCTTTCATTGCTCTACGGCTCTCCTCTAACAAAGCAGGAAATTCTAGTAATGTTCGCGGCAGTACATACAGCAATATATGCAAGTATAGGACTAAACTTCCACCACATGTTCTACAGAGTATGGTTTGCTAATAGTCCTATAGCCGAAGCATACGGTATATCAAAGTACTTGCCCTACTGGTGGGTTCCAGAAAATCCTCTCATCAGAACTCAAGCTCTCAGAACATTCCTCCACGCCTCATGGATTCCAGTAGTAGTTACGTCGCTAGTATTCTGGATAATGAACCTGATCATAGGGCTTTCACTAGGATTCTTCTTCTACCAGCTATTTGTCGAAGCGGAGAAGCTACCATTTCCCATGGCTAGAGTAAGTGTCGAAGTTATTACAGAGCTTTGGGAGAGAGAGCCTATGAAAATGAGAATAATGGTTCTCTTCGCTCTCATAGGCTTCATATATTCACTCATCGCATACGGAGTACCTATCTTAAGCCAGACATTCATAGGCGTACCCATAGTAGTAATTCCGTATCCTTGGTACGATTTAACAGAGTCATTTAAGGAAGTACTGCCGGGAGCAATGATCGGAATAGACACTAACTTAATAAGCTACATGATGGGCATGATAGTACCCTTCGAAGTAGTAATTTACTGGTTCATAGGATCGTTCGCGGTATCTGTTTTAGGAAATCCAATTATAGTTTGGTACTGTCCAGAGCTTATTCCAAAATGGGTCGGTTTTCCTAAAGGAATGAAGCTAGCGGATGTACTTTTCTGGTCAAATATATACGTATGGTACGCTGTAAGCATCGGTGCTGGCTTTGGAGTATTCTTTGAAACACTAATTCGTGGAAGAAAAGAGTTTGTTCAATCTATTAGAAATTTGTCTAAAGTGAGTACTGCGATGAAAAAGCTAGGTTATCTTTCACTATACAGTATTATCGCTATATATTTTGCAGTAACATTCCTTTGGTTCCTTCTTCTAGAATTTGTACTCATTCCAGGATTTCCATGGATTCCACTACTACTGTTAGTAGTGTTCTGGCCATTTATACATGGAGTACTATCAGCTAGAGCTATCGGCGAAACAGGTTTCCCATTAAATATCCCATACTTGAACAGCAACGTTCTCTTAATCACTATGGAGTCTTGCAATATTCCCGTACATAGTAAGCTCGGTATATGGCCTTGGTTTGCTCCACTAGGTGTATCTAGTGGCGAGGGCTGGACATCGACATTCTATGTCTGTAAAGGAGTACGCTGTACTTTCAGCAGTTACATTAAGTCAGTGCTCCTAATAGCCGCGCCTGTAGCCATATTGTTCAACTTCCTGTACAGCGAATACCTGTGGAAGATGACTCCTATACCTTCACCTATGTTCCAGTATGCTCAAATCTTTTGGCCGATTACAGCTGCTCAGAGCGTACTTTGGTATACTAGAAGAATATATAGCTTCAATCCCAACTTAATTATCGGAGGCTTTGCATCGATACTGGCGGCTTCAGCTGTAGCTAGTTTACTTAAAGCGCCTTTTTCCTCTATAGGGCTACTCATGGGTATTGGTCAACCTCTGCCTACACCACTAGCAGTTTTCATAGGAGCTGTTGGGTCAAGGCTTATAGAGAAGCTAAGTAAAGGAAAAATTAACTTAAGAAAATATGCCTATGTAATGGTAGGAGGCTACGCGATAGGTATGTCTGTTGCCATGGCACTGTCCATATCAATATCAATATTTGCTAAATCGCTATGGCCGCTGCCTTACTAGCTGTAAGCGCTCGGTGTTTTTTATGAAAAAGATTTTATTTTTATTTATTTTTATTTTAGTTCTCTTAGCAGAAGAAGCCTGCAGTCCAGTTGTAGGAAGGAATAAAGTATATGCTGTTGTTGTAAGTAAAAGTACTTTAAGTAAATCCGGCTGGAAGAAAGTTGTAGATAAGCTGGTGGAAAAGTACAGTGCTGTTGTCTTAATTTACAAGAACGATTTAAGAGAAGTACATTTTAACTTATCGAGATTAGCGCCAGATTATGTATGCTTTGTAGTAACACCTAGCGAAGCGTCGCCTGAATTTGTTAAAAGCGTTAATAGGCTTATGAGAGGACTTGACGACGACCCCTATGTAGACGCTGTGTGGGCTATATTAACTGGATATAGTTATGATGATGCTTTG
>QMRV01000367.1 GCA_003649445.1 Thermoprotei archaeon
TAGAGAAGCAATTAAACTCGATTTTATTCTTAGAAATGTTTTTCTCTATGGTTTGAGCTTCAAGAGCTATAGGTATAGAGTACGCTACGGCTTCTAATGCAGCTTATATAACAGAGCTTAGCATTGTTCTAATATATGCTTTTTCAGTTGTCTGTTATCTCAGAGGAAAAATGACTGTAAAACCAATATTAGCAGTTGTCTATCTATTACAGAAGAAGTTTATTTTCTCTTAACAATATAATGAGTTATATATTAAAAATAGGTAATTCAATTGTTTTTCTTAGGTTCAGTTTTTGAATGACTCAAATAATTGCTGTAGGAGTATATGATATATTAAAATCGGTTCAACTTGAATTTTATGAAATAGTATTTACCTCGTTAGGTGCCTTGCCCGTAGCAGTATTTTTCTATGCTAACATTTGAAAAATTTATGTCGGCTTTATCTCCTCTATTCTACTTGGCAATAGCATGCACTATTATCACAAATAATCTATAACTTTATAGCCAAAAATATGTTTCGAGTACATGAGTGACAATAATTTATTTTATTAGAACACGTTTTTGCGTAAATACTTTACATAATTTAACGTTAAATAAATACTGAGCTCAGTATTTATACTTTTAGCCATGGCGCTAAGTACTGTTAGAATTACTAGACTACGTCGAACGTGTTCTAATAAGTGCTTATATTATTTTAGTTAACTCTGAAGCAGAAATTTCAGATTGTTTAATGTTGCTTATTTTAGGCTTTAACACAATGATTGTACATGTAGCTATGGGTACTGTAATTAACGCTAGTAGTAACTCTATAATCCACGGGTCTTTAGTTACGTAGAGTATAGGTATAATTAATGAATTAACTGTACCATGAAGAAATACTGCTAAAACGATATATTTGATATTTGAGACTAAAGAGTAAGCAATAATAAACGTTAACGCTACATGAAGTATTATAGCAATGTTTCTTTCAAAAGCGCCCGGAAGGTATACTGTCCAGTCATACCCTGTTATCGCGTATGACAAAGGCACTTGTAAAGCGTATATTAAAAATGCTTCTGTTAAACCCCAACCTAAACCCAAAGATAAAACTGTCTCGCACGGGTTTCCTTTACTGAAAAGCCTATATTTTAATACTAAATATCTAAAGGTTTCTTCAAAAATACCAGCCATGAAAGCTGCTAGTAAACTTGAATACGTAGGGTTTAGTGCCTTTGCCGAAAACTGTAATATAGGTAATCTTAACACTAAAGCTAATATCCATCCTCCCCCACCTAAACAAGCATCTAACCATAGCCTAAGCTTCCTCTTAGCTATAACCGTTAGAGCAATTAATCCAGGTAAAATAGCTAACAATATGGGAATAATAAGCAATATAGAAGACAATGCTTGTGCACCCGGGAAAACATATTAATCCTAGAAATACATTAACATTTTCGTATGTGGTGCTTAGGGAACTATGGTTGAAAATAAATATGTTTTCTACGGATTAATTGCTGGTGCCATAACAGGCGTTGTCCTAGGAGTATCTTTTCTATCTATTACTGGTACATTAAATGAATTGGTTCGAGAGATTATAATTTACCAGTTGACGGTTGCAAATGCTCCTCAAGAAGTAATAGATAAAACATTGACAGAGATAGGGAACTTAATGTCATATATAGTATGGATAGCTCCACCAGCCTATGTTTTCCAAATGCTTATTTTAGGGGCGCTGTTTGGTGCATTAGAAAGCTTCATAATAAACAGGTTCAGATTAAACGTACTAGTGGCTGCAGTACTTTCAGGCGGAATATTCATAACAACACTTACCATACTTCCTATAGCGGTCTTAACATATATTGAACCGAAAATAGTAAGCATTATTCTTAAACACATAAACCTAGCATTTATTCTAATGCCTGGCATAATATATACTACCTTACTTACAATATTTAGCGGCGTTAAAGGCCCATGGAATAAGGTGAAAGAAGAAACTATTAGCCCTTAATGGGCTTAGAAGCTTTTATTTTAATCTATCTATGCTAGAGAAAGGCAATTAAGAATTCTCAATATGGATCTCCTTTCGCTAGGCATTTAATTTCATGTACAGACATCTTTCTCCCGATAAATTTTTCCAAGAACACTGCTACCGCTCCCTTTTCGAAATATGGAGTAAGTTCCTTCACATTATGCTTCATAGCTGCTTCACATTCCCAGCTTCTATGTAATCTAATAATTACTCTGTTCTCTCTATAGTGAGCAATTTCTCCTAAAGCTAGAATATAAAGTAAAAATATTTTAATAGCATCTTCCAAATCAGTTATCCCTATTTCCTTGTACGTTTCTGCAAGTTCAGAGCCCATCATTTTCCCTGATGATAGAGAAAAGCTAATCCGCCTATTTCAAATGTTTCTCTTAATCTCGCAACAATGCTTTTTCATAGCACTTTCCGAAAGAAGTATAAATCTTCTATTTAAATCATCAACTACAGAAAAATGGTAGGGATCAACCAATGTTTTAGGTAGTTAGGGCTTAACTAGGTTAACGTGCTGAACTACATCAAGTTCTTTAAGCTTATCTTCTATTTCCTTAGGCTTTACTTTAAAATATGTAAAATCAGTTATTATGAACATTGAGGCTTTCCCGCCTAACTCTATTCTGGAAGAAAAACTGTAGCTACAATCATTGACATTGTATTTACCTAGTACGGAAAATATTTTTAGCCAAAGCTCTAGGCTTGTTTACAGCAACTATGGTAAAATACCTACAAGTATTATTCTAA
>QMRV01000368.1 GCA_003649445.1 Thermoprotei archaeon
ATGGTATGTACCTCTGCCGATGAGCGTATCAGATATTAAGAGCGCGAAGGGACTGTTAGCCTACATAGCAGAGTACTTGACTTCAGTAGCAATGGAGGAGAAGTTCCGTGTAGAAGAAGAACCCAAGCCAGTAGCCAGCACGGTAGCTGGCCGAAAAGCATTAGGCTTTAGCATGAAAGTAAGACTGCCGCCTTATGACGCGGCGCTAGTAGAAGATGTGAAAATAGTGGCTGTAGAGAGGCCGGATGGCAGAATATCTATTGGAATCGACGCCAAGCTCGTTTCAGGAAAACTCTACCTATGGGCGCCGAGCCACAGAAACTTCGTAGATGAAGTCAGAAAACAGCTGCTGACCTGGAAAGGCCTCGAGCCCAAGGTGGTTCGAAAGTATATTAAATTAGGAGAGAAAATGTTTGAAGGGGTTGAGAGCAGTGACTAGCAGAGAAGTAACTAGAGAAGAGTGGAGAAGCGGCTTAACGTGGAGAGTAGTGCTTGCAATAATATACGGCGCAGTAGTACTAATGCCAGTCACCATATGGGGCGAACTAATGATAGGAGCTGTTAGAGGCCTTTACTGGACAGCAGTCATACTCTTCTATTGGCTTTCTCTCTTATATGGTTCGCCGCTTACCAAACAAGAGATCTTATTAATGTTTGCAGCAACTCACACAGTTGTCTACGTTAGTACAGGTCTAAACTTTCACCACATGTTTTACAGAGTGTGGTTTGCAAGCAGCCCTATAGCCGAGGCTTACGGAGTAAAGGAGTACATACCGTACTGGTGGGTTCCAGCAAACCCGCTTATTAGAACACAGGCTCTTAGAACATTTTTTGACCCCTCATGGCTGCCAGTGATATCAGTATCTCTATTATTTTGGATGCTAAACTTAGCTTCAGGACTTTCGCTAGGTTTTCTATTTTATCAGCTATTCGTCGAAGTAGAGCGATTGCCTTTCCCTATGGCTCAAGTAGATGTTGAGGTAATCACAGAACTTGTGGAAAGAGAGCCTATGAGAATGAGAATCTTTGTGCTATTTGCATTGCTTGGCTTTATATACTCACTAATAGCTTACGGTGTACCTGTTCTATCTCAGACATTCATAGGTGTGCCGATAACAGTAATTCCTTATCCGTGGTACGATTTAACAGAGTCCTTTAAGGAAGCTCTGCCAGGAGCTATGATAGGAATAGATACTAACCTCGCTAACTACATGCTTGGAATGATATTACCCATAGAGGCAGTAGTATGTATGTTCATAGGCTCTTTCGTTACATCTATAATAGGCAATCCCATTGTAGTCTGGTATTTCCCAGAGCTAATACCAGAGTGGGTCGGATTTCCTAAAGGAATGAAATTAGCAGACATACTATTCTGGTCAAACATTTACATATGGTATGCAGTGAGCATAGGAGGATCATTTGCAGTATTCATAGAGAGTCTCATAAGATATAGAAAAGGCTTCATTACCTCAATAAAGAGTTTAGCTCGTCTATCGGCGGAGTCAAAATGCATAGGGTATATTTCCTTATATAAGCTCATAGGAATATACTTCGCATCGACATTATTATGGTTCGCGCTACTTGAAACAGTGCTAATACCCGGTTTCCCTGTTCTGCCGCTGTTATTCGTGATAGTGATATGGCCTTTCATCTACGGACTTGTTTCAACAAGAGCATATGCTGAAACAGGAATTTCTCTTGTAATACCTTACTTTCACAATAACTTCCTAACACTCACTTTAGAAGCTTACCATATACCAGTCTACAGCGAGCTAGGTATATGGTCTTGGTTTGTGCCCATGGGAGTAGATCCAGGTGTTGGATGGACATCAACTCTCTATGTATGCAGAGGAGTCAAATGTACCTTCAGAAGTTACATTAAAGCAGTTTTCCTTATAGCAACTCCAATAGCAATAATTCTTAATTTACTGTACTCGGAGTACTTATGGAAAATGACTCCAATACCCTCACCGATGTTTCAGTATGCACAAATTTTCTGGCCTATACAGGCCGCACAAAGTATGCTATGGATAACCAGAAAAATCTATAGTTTTAATCTAAACTTAATGTTAGGAGGATTTACTAGCGTATTAGCGGCTTCTCTTGTAGCAATGACACTTAAAGTACCATTTTCTTCAGTCGCTCTAGTAGTCGGTTTAACTCAACCGTTACCTACGCCACTAGCAATATTCCTAGGAGCCATGCTTTCAAGGATAATCGAGAAGTTAAGTAAAGGCAGAATTAACTTAAGGAAATATGCTTTCATGATGCTTGGAGGCTATATAGTAGGCTTATCAGTAGCTATGGCTCTCTCTGTGTCGCTATCGATATTCGTTAAGTCATTGTGGCCTCTGCCGTACTAGTGCTAGGTGATTTCATGAAAAAGTTTTTATTTATTTTTATTCTTATCATAGTTATTTTAGCCGAAGAAGCCTTGGGCCCTACTTTAAGCCAAGGTAAAGTTTATGCTGTTGTTGTAAGTAAAAAGACTCTCAGTAATCCTGGATGGAAGAAAGTTGTCGGCAAGCTTGTAGAAAAATATGGTGCTAAAGTTTTTGTGTACAGCAGTGATGTGTGGGAAGTATGCGTGAATTTATCGAAGCTTGCGTCAGACTATGTTTGCTTTGTCGCCCCTCCTAGCGAAGCGTCGCCTGAATTTGTTAAAAGCGTTAATAGGCTTATGAGAGGACTTGACGACGACCCCTATGTAGACGCTGTGTGGGCTATATTAACTGGATATAGTTATGATGATGCTTTG
>QMRV01000369.1 GCA_003649445.1 Thermoprotei archaeon
GTAGACTTCATTTTCGAGGTAACCGAGAGCGGAACATATACAGCTAAGGCTTGGGCAGTGCTAAGCAACGTAGTGGATAAAGTCACCATCGGCCCAGTACAGGATACAGTCCATGTCGAGATACCGTTTATGATAAGGGTTAGGGCATATGCAGACACAACAGAGGTTGGGGTACCAGTAACTGGTCTGTACCCATCAGGATCATGGACTACGCCGTTCAGTATAAAAGTAACGGAGGAATTTAAGGACAAGGTACTGTCGTTTAAGTTTCCACAGACAATATATTATGGCGGACAAAAATACGGGATAACCTCTGTTTCTAACGGCTACATATCGTCAATAGAGGGCGGGTACGCAATAGTTAATGTGTTAGCTGATATAGCTAAGGAGGTTTCAGTATATTACACAAAACAGGCAGCTAAGTGGGTGTTTGACCAAGGCAGGTACGGAAAGATATATGTGTGGGACTGCTGGTACGAGAGAACAACCAAGACTGTGTATGTAGACATAACGGTAGTCCCAGGCACTACTGGAACCGATTATGACTTAACATCGGCAACTATAGTGGCTAAAGATTCACCATATCATGGATTTATATATGCATCAGGAATAGTTGGTCATAAACTAGTTAAGTTCACAATAAAGTATGACTGGTACATAGACTACGGAGTAGAGATAGATGCTAACTGGAGGTACGGAGGTAGTACAGTAGCAATAACGATAAGGAGGAGCGGGATAAGGGAGGTATAACGATACCTAAGGACTATTCGCTTGTTTGAGTACTTAGATTATTTTGGAAATTTGAGTAACATTTAAATACTTTAGAAACCTTACTTATAATAGATGAGTAATGGAGCGACTATATAGGGTATCTGAAGTCGCTAGGATGTTTAATGTTTCTACTGTAGCTGTTAGGAAGTGGATTAAATCTGGTAAGCTAAAAGCTAGAAGGATTGGTAAGCTATGGATGATACCTGAAAGCGAACTTAAACGTTTCTTAGGGGAGAAACCTAGAGAGATAAGAGCAGTAATTTATGCTAGGGTCAGCTCCTATAAGCAAAAGAGAGATGGTAATCTTGATAGACAGGTTGAGAGGTTAAGGAATTATTGCTCTGCTAAAGGATATAAAGTTATTGATGTCGTAACCGATATTGCTAGCGGGTTAAAGGAGGATAGGAGTGGATTACACAAGCTCTTCAATATTGTTGAGAAACATCAAGCTGATGTAGTCGTTGTGGAGTTTAAAGATAGATTGACGAGATTTGGATTTGACTATCTTAAGAAATACTTCGAGTCACATGGAGTTGGGATAGAAGTTATTGAGGAAACAGAGAAGGGCTACATAGAAGAGCTTATCGAGGATTTTGTGTCGATAGTGATTAGCTTTGCTGGTAGAATCTATGGTAAGCGTTCGCAGAAGTTTAGGAAGATAAAAAAGGTCATAGAGGAGGTAACTAGCGATGATAACTAAAACTATTGAGAAAACGATTAAGTTTAAGCTTATACCACTAACAAGATACGATAGGGATCAATTAGTTTCTCTTCTAAACGACTACACATTAATGGTAAAAGATGCGTTGGATATCATCATTAAGAATGATGTTCGTAGTAGGAAGAAAGCACATGAGCTATGTTATAGAGTATTGAGGGAAAAGTATCCTCACTTACACAATAAGTTTGTTCAAGAAGCATATAAGAGAGCACTAGCGATGTATCGTAGCTACAGGAAGTTATTGAATAAATGGAAGCGATTACCAAAGAAGAAAAAGAATAGATTTTCACCACCATCACCACCTACAGTAGAAGATAATAGAGTCATAGAGCTACATATTGATACTTACAAGCTTGAGAGAAGGCATGGTTTCCTAGTACTGACCGTGTCCAAGGGTAACGGTGTTCACTTGAGATTCCTAGTAATGGAGTACGGTTACGCTAGGAGAGAACTTGAGGGTGTCAAGCTAGGGAACTCTAAGATACTGGTTGATGGTGACTGCATTTATCTACTCTTAACCATACGTAAGAACGTTGAGGTTAATGAGCATAGGAATAAGCTCATTATAGATATTAATGAAGATAGCATAGATTGCTTACTAATTAATTACAATAGGAATGAAGCCACACTATTCTCAATAAGGCACGATATTAGGAGAATACGCACTAACTATAGGAGAATTAGGAAGAGCGTTCAGGAGAAAGTAGAGAACCCTAGGTTGAGGGATAAGCTTCTAGCTAAGTATGGTTTTCGTGAGAGGAAGCGTATAGAGGATAGGTTGAAGAAGATAACTACATTATTAGCAGAGGTTGCTAGGGAACATAACGCTGACTTGGTTAGGGAGAATCTCAAGGATTTAAGGCTTAATAGTAGGAAGAGAAGTAAGCAACTAAACTACAGGTTATCAACATTCCCCTATCATAAGTTCATAGAGTACCTTGACTATAAATTCTATGAGCGAGGCTTGAATGTATTAGAAACTGATGCAAGGAAGTCATCCATTACCTGTCCGATATGCGGTTACGAAGATAAGAGAAACAGAATCGATAAAGAAAGATTTAGGTGTAGAAGATGCGGTTTCACTTTCAATGCCCAATACGTTGCTTGTCTTAACCTCTTCTCCCGCTCCAATGACGGCAGAGTAGCCATCAGGAGCGGGAGGCTAATCCTCATAACCCGTAAGACCGCCCAAGTGGTGGCGGTCAATGTAGCTCCCGATGAGCCACCGATAGAGATGAGGTGGTTGAGGGAGAAGCCCGTGCA
>QMRV01000370.1 GCA_003649445.1 Thermoprotei archaeon
AACTAGTGCTTTACGAGCCATTCTCTTATAAGGATTTTAAGGAGAAGGTGATACAATTAGCTTTAATGTCTAGAGATGAAATATATGACATAGGTTTAAGCTTAAGGGAATATATGCTTAAAAGACATAGGAACAAGGAAATATATGAAGAATTCAGCAGGTTATTTAAGTAGCATGATTGAATGATAACTTATGGTTCCTTATTGATAAAGTTATTTATAATCTTAAGTATTTTCTTAGCGTTAATCCTGATGTTGAACTTTGCTAGCACCTTAAGCCTATTTCTATAACCTATTTTTCTCCTCTCCTCGACTGGCATATTGTAAATTTTAATTATTAGCTCTTTAAGCCTTTCAGTATCACCAAAATTATATGTCCATCTCCTATCAACCACTTCAGGTATACCACCTACATTCGTAGCTACTACTGGTAAACCAGAGGCCATAGCTTCAAGAATTACAGTAGGCATACCTTCACTTTTACTATTTAGTACGAAAAGGTCTAAGCTATTATACCATTCATTAAGTCTATATTCCGGAATATACCCTTCTATGTAAACCTTACTCTCTAAACATAGTATACTAACAAGTTTTTCAAGATATAACTTTAAAATTCCTGAACCTCCAATTCTAAGTTTTATATTGAATCCCCTATTTATCAAGGAACCTACAACCTTGACTAGTTCAATAAACCCTTTGCGTGGTATAAGTTTACCTAAACTTCCTATTATTAGTGATCTCTTTTCCCTCTTATTATTTATTGGGTAAAACCTTTGCGGATCTATAGAGTTATGTACGACTATAGCTTTACTTTTAGTCCATGGCATTAATTCTAAAAGACGTCTTTTCATAGCCTCGGATACGCAAATTATTATAGTTGCTTTTCTAGCCGCTTCTTGGACTCTCCTGCCGTATTTCTTCCAGTATTCATAAAGTTCTGTTCTATGACACCTGACGATTATAGGTTTTTTCTTAAAATTAAGTAAACTAGTAAAATACGCATTATCTCCCAGAAATTCTACAAAGATGCAATCAAAGTTCACATTTACCTTAAAGAAGAGGTTTGCTAAGCTTAGTCTGAACTTTAACTTCTCCTTTAGGCTTCTACCTGATTTTAGATAATAATTATCCACAATTAAGCCGTAGGATTTACCATAAAGTTTGATAAACTTATACATTTCTCTTTGGAATGGTGAATTAAGATTGCCAATATAGAGAACACGTCTACTGCCGTTTACGTTACCATACAATGAAATCACTGCCTCCTCCTTTTGTAAATATCTCTTAGAAAATTATACTAGTATTCTGACATATATAAGATATAGCATAAGAACTATGCGGCCGCGGAAACATAGAAACATACTTAGTGTAACGACTACGATAAAAGGGAGTAGTTTTAGTGTTAAATAATGTTAAGAGGTTTTTAAGGAAAATATGTCTTAGTTATTATTCGTGTAGTCAGTAATGCTTTAGATAAAAAACTTTTATACTCTTTCCCGGATTTTGAAAATATAGGATTACAATGAGTACCATGAAATTATATATACAGGTAATATTGCTAGACTCAAGCTCGTAGAGGAGTGGATAGAAAAGAATGGTTCTGTTTTTGGATTTGGGCTGCGGCGACGGCTATATTATTTCACAATTAAAGCATATGAGAAATCCGTCAAGAGTTCTTGGTGTCGACGTCTCGGATGTTGCATTAGAGAAGTGTAAGAAACTGAGCATTAAAACACAAAACTAGATCTCGATATTGAATACTATAAAACCTCAAAGTTAGTTTCTTTTGATTATATACTCCTTATTGAAGTTATAGAGCATTTCAAGAGGCCAGAAAGGCGATTTGAAAAGCATTAAAAATAGCACGTAAAGAAGTAATAATAACATTGCCGACTACTAGCTATCTGAAATGGAGATTGCAATTACTACTAGGCTATTTTCTCAGACAAAGCTACACTCATTTACACTTTTACACTTCTGGACTATATCTGGACTATAAAGGATTTCAAAATATATCTGGAAAAACTATATCTAAGAGTGAAAAATAGTTGACTTCAAATTCTTATGTCTTTCTAAGGTTCCAGCAAGTTACTTCTCAACATTTTCGCATGGCAACAGTTATTATACACAAGGTTAATTAGTGAATAATCTTTCATTGGACAAAGAGCTTTATATGTTAATAGTGTAATTTGGTTCTCTTTCTCTATGCGTAATTGATTTATATTCTGTATGATTTTTCTTAGATTCTGCTGGAGGCAAAGAACATAAATTTATTTTTCCTTAAATTTTTTATCTAAGCGAGGACAGATAGGTTGGCTAATGAGCTTTATGGTGCTAAAGTTAGGCTTAAGTTTTCAATTATAATGAATTTTATTATGCGCTTTTTAAGCTTGTTCGCTGGGTTGCTTTTCACTGTTTCTGTGACTAGGAGGTTAAGTGTTGAAGAATTCGGTGTTTGGGTTATGTTGTTCAAGTATATAAGCTACGTTTTACCTTTCGCAGCTATTTTTACTTACTGGCTCCCTAGAACTATTAGTCGAGGATTTAACACAGCTAAGTCAGGTATCTTCCTATCTATACTTTTAGGTCTTACAGCGTCTATAGCATATTTATCCATAAGCTGGGGAGCATATGTATTCTTTAATCAGCCTTTTACACCTTTACTTCTCGCATCAATAATCGTTTTACAAGAGTATCTCTATCGAGGTTTATTGTACATAGCCTTATCTCATGCTCCTCAATAT
>QMRV01000371.1 GCA_003649445.1 Thermoprotei archaeon
TATATTTCTTAAACTTATTACGGGTTCTAAGAATAAACACGTTTTAATACTACCATCAGCTGTTATTCTCAACCTAGTACAATGCATGCAAAAGTCGGGATTACATATTGGCCTAACAAACTCTACAATACCTCCATTAACGTAGTATTGAGGCCTATTATGCATATACCTTCTATAAACAACTTTAGACGCTTTCTCTTTGATGGCTTTCTCAAAAGAACTTAAATCTATATGTAATTTCTCGTAATTCCTAGATCCAAGTCCTTCAGGTTGCAACTCTATTACTTGGAGAATAGCGCCTAAATTCCTAGCATACTCCACAAAATCCCAGAACTCATTCTCATTAAATCCCCGTAGAAGAACATAGTTTATTTTTACGGGGTTAAAGCCGGCACTAATTGCTGCTTTAACGCCTTTTAGAACCTTATCTAGTCCATCAACTCCTGTGATTTCTCTATAAATCTCTTTTCTCAAACTTGGAATACTAATGTTAACCCTTCTTAAACCTGCCCTCTTAAGTTCATAAGCATATTCCGACAAGAAGTAACCATTCGTTGTTAATGCTAAGTCTAAAGGCTGAAGACCATTTAATAAGTTAACTACTTCAACAATATCATCTCTCAATAAAGGTTCACCACCTGTAAGCTTAAACTTCCTAATACCAAGCTCAGAAGCAGCTTTCGCAATAAGATAGATTTCGTATGGCCTCAGCTCATCAGCTCTCTTAGAACCTAATTCTCCCTCCCTATGGCAGTAAATACAAGCATAGTTACAAGTCACTGTAACCGAGATCCTTAAGTGTATTAAAGGCCTACCGTATTTATCAATTAATATCATTATAGATCCCGATATGTTGCATCATCTACATCATATAGGCTTAGAACTAAATATCCTTAACCTAAAATTATATCTAATAGAACAGAAACTACGCTGGCGGTGATACAACTATGTCTATAAAAATAACATCTGTCAATCCTAAGGAGCTAGCCAAAATAGGTGCAGAATTTAAAGAGAAACTATGAAAATTAGAAAAAGAGTTAAACAATTATCTTCTAAGACTAGGATTTGAAGTAAGCTATCACTATGAACTTAATGCTCTTAAGCTTTCTACTAAGGACATAGAAGATATCTTTGAACTCACTGGAGCAAAACCAGCCTTAGTCTTCCCTGTACTTAGAGCAAAACCTAAGAAAGAAATTTTTGACGCCTTCGTATTAGAAGACGGAAGGATAGTGCTGCGAAACACTCTAATTGCAGAAGGTAAAATCAAGCAACAATATTATATGCTGACTACTAAAGGATTACAGATCTTAGGCTAAAGAAATAAAATAAAAGTTAATATTTAAGTATTTTAAGAGTGTTTATGATATGTTACTGCTTGACTTCACATAGTGTCATCTTCTATGGGATCTCCGGCTAATATTCCAATAAGAAGAGCAGCTACTAATATTGATATTTTCAATGCTAGCATTGTCCTTGCTGGATCCTTACATAGTACTTCGATTATTCTAGAAACTTTCTCCATGATATCAACCATGTAGAAATCGGCATAAGAGCCAATAGAGTTTTTTATTATAGTAAATAGTTATTCATTGAAAATTTTAAATAAAATGCTGATGATTTTTCTCTTAGAGAGCACGTAGCTCATTTAATGTTATAGGCATTTATTGCAAAGGTTCATTAAATTGAAGAAAATGTTAACGCCTAAGGAAGTAGCTTCAAGTATTGGTGTATCATACTGGACAGTACTTAGAATGATAAAAAGAGGAGAATTAAAAGCACTAAGAACGCCGGGAGGGCATTACAGAGTACCAATTTATGCATTAGAACAACAATCTGTTATGTTTCGGCAGAGGAGAGTTTATGGAAAAATGACAGCAGTAGAGAAGAACATTGAGGCCTTCAGAAAATACTTCACACCAGATTTAGCACGAATTTTAGAAATAATTCAATCTTACCAGGGTTTACCGACTATTTCCGATCTAGCACGTACTCTCAATGTTCACATATCATCTATATGGTACAAAATTAAAAGACTTAGAACAGGAGGATTTGCTTTTGGAGCCGATGTAGATCATTACAAGTTAGGTTTAATTAAACTCTTAGTGTTTTTGGATAGGGTGTTAAGTCCAAGCGAAATTCCAAGCACTTTTCTAAGATACTATGCGCCAGTTGTGCCTAAGGGGTTATTCCTAATATACTATTTACCATTAACATACGACATAGAAGACATCCTAAAACATCTTCCTAAAACATATCTTGAACAATATTGGATTGTAGAAGAAACATATTACTCAAAGCCCAAGTACTCAATGTATTACAATTTTAACGAAAAACAGATATTGTTTAACTGGTCATTGATGGAAAGAAGATTTCATGAGAAACTGGGCAAAGTTATGTTTATAAAACCGGAAGCTCCCTCAAGAGTAGACTTAATAGATCTATTGATTGTTAAAGAATTAGAGAAAAATCCTTTCATAAGCTTACGAGAAGTTCAATTAAAAATCAGAATGCACGGGATAAATATTAAGTATAGCAGAGTACTAAGGCATTTTAAAAATCATTTACTAAATAGAGGGGTTATTAGGGGCATAAAGCTAAGACTTATACCCCTACCTTCGGAATATAATACGCTATTCATAGCCAGGATAAGCGGAGAAAGCACAGCCCTTTTCTCCTTGATATCTACGTTATTGGAGCATCCTGCCTTTACTACAGCCAATGTGTCCTTTAA
>QMRV01000372.1 GCA_003649445.1 Thermoprotei archaeon
CGTGAAGCAAACAAAAAATCAATGAAAAAATGAAAGGTAATGAGAACATAATTACCTTAAAATACAATTTACAGCCGTAACTACAGCATGTATGACGTATAAAACCACATAAGACATCAATAAAACGCTTTAACCTTTCCACCATAAACTATAACGTCTCAATCATTACCCTCTTGAAATCGCCTCATCGATGTAGAGTAAAGTGGTCTAAAACTATTAAGAAGTATAGTATTCTGCACAATTAGGAACAAGGAAACTCTCTTGGTAATTAATTCTAAGTATTTCCATCAACCCTTAATTATATAACAGCCGGAAGTAGCTACTTAATCAAACTTGTGTAAGCATTTGGTTTAATCAAAGAAACGAAATAAGTAAAAATGTTATTTATGAGGTGGATAAAACCAGTCATCAACTCTACCGTTAATTATTTTAGGTACTATCGTTGGATCATTCCAAGGTCTACGTTCCTCATCTGGCCTCTTATAATCATAAAGTTTTGTTACGAAGTAAACCAACCATACAGGTTCAACGCCTAACGCTTTAAATCCATGCCAGTAATGGCCTGGAATTCTAACAACTTGCGGATTGTCACCACATGAAATTATTTCATCTAACTCCATAGTTTCTTCATCGTATGCACATATTTTAGCGCAACCACGAATTACGATAAAGTAGTCGACTTGTCCTCTTCTATGTCTATGCCAAGCTCTTACAATTCCAGGATATGTTATTGAAAGATTAGCTTGAACAAACACATCTTCTCCTAAAACATCTTTCCAATCAGCTCTCATAAGCTCCATGAAAAACCCTCTTTCATCTACATGTCTTCTTAAGGGTTTAATGGCTATACCGGGTAACATGTTATCGTACCCTACTCCTATATTCTTCAGCAAATATTTTAAGCGCCAACTTATTGTCAAAGAATTTGGTTTTGAAAATTTTTCTTGCTTTAACCGTATTTAAGCTTGAATCTTTAGGTCTTCTAGCTCTCCATTTCATTTCATCCATTGTGGTCTTCCTAATAAGCTCCCTAGGTAGATTAAGTGCTTCAGCCACTTCAATAGCAAAATCGTATCTCGACATTCTTTCGCCAGCAACATGAAATACCCCTATAGGTTTCAACTCAACAGCCTCAACTATTGTTCGAGCAAGCAACGTATTTAATGTTGGAGATACAAATTGGTCAACCAATGCCTTAACCTCTTTACCTTCGCTAAGCCTATTCGCTATAAACGTAGCGAAATTTAACTTACCCGGCCCGGTACCGTAAATAGCACTAGGTCTAATTACTAGGTAAAGTAGGTCACTTGCTTTAACATGTTCTTCAGCAATAAGTTTAGTAAGCCCATAGAAGTTTATCGGGTTTGGCAGGTCTTCCTCCGTATAGTAGCCTTTATCTCCATCAAAAACATAGTCTGTTGAAACATATACAAGGTAGGATTTGATAATTTTAGCAGCTCTTACAACGCTTCTCGTAGCGTTAACATTCACCTTCCAAGCATATTCTTTGTTAACTTCGCAGCCATCAACATCAGTATATGCTGCAGCATGTACTATGATTTCAGGCTTAGTTTTTAGTATAAGATCTTCAAGGTTTTTATCCATAAAAAGTATCAATCCAACAAACTTTAATATAATTAACCTCTTTCTAAACAAGTCGAGCTCTATAGTCTTCTTAATTTCAGAAACAAATTTCCTCTTACGAACTAAGCATCTCTGATGCCTCACCATGTTAACCAGTACTTCAACCGTAATCCTAGACTCAACCCTATCCTTCCTCATAGTTGCATAAGGTATGGTGATAGCATAGAGAGATACTAGGATCATAGAACATAAATTATATAGTAATCAGCAAGCTAGCATCTTCAACAGAAATCAAAATCCTCATTGTAGAGGAAGTACTCTGAGTCTATACCATCAAGCTTGAAGTAAGCGCTCCTGTGAATCATAGCACTAGTAAAACAAGGATACGATACATCCCTAGGCTCATCATACTGATCACAACCCTCTTGACCTCACTATGGAAATCGTAAGACCAGTTCTACGGTTTGCCCTTTCCCTAGTAACAGATATGCGGCTTCAAGAGTTTCATTAGCTTTCGAAACGTGGTAACCACGTCTATTCCCGTTGTGTCTAAGATTTGTATGCCGAGGTGCTTAGCGAGTATTTCAAAGCACCTCTTCTTGAAAGCTACTTCCCTTAGCGATACTATATCACTTTTCCTCCTAACTGCTTCTCTTGAATCAACCGTGAGAATAATTGTGTTCTCTAAATATTTCCACATATTTCGAATAAGGCTGTATCTCAGAAGTTTAACTTCCCTTACCTCCCACAGCAAGTCTATCAAAACGTCTAGGATAAATCTATCAATGAGAAGAACATCGTAGCCCTTCACAAGTGCAACTAGCTTGTTTAGCATAAACCATATGAGGAGATCGAGAAGTAAGAGCCTAGGATAAAGACATCTTAGCAGGGGGTCTATCCAGAAAACGTGTACATGTACAGGTCTAGAACGCGTTTGAACGACTATAGTCCTCCCCGTCAGCTTAGCATAGAGGTAAAGCGGATATGTGAATGCAGAAAACCACCTAAGCCACAAGTACTTAACCTTGAAACCTCTAGCCCGTAAATATTTGCCAAGCAGAGCTAACTGAGTACTCTTCCCAGAACCATCAACACCGCTAACAATAATGATTTTCATAGCTTATGCACGAGTAGTTCAGCAATCCTATA
>QMRV01000373.1 GCA_003649445.1 Thermoprotei archaeon
CTAAGAGAAAAGCCCTTATCTACTATAGGCCTTGAATGTTTATATTCTATAGAATATTCCGTAGAATAGGGTAGTGTTTTTAGGTTTGTTTCACCTATTTCCACTCAGGCCACACCCCCCTCCCTTCACGCTACTTAATTTTTTTCAGAAGTGGTAGAGCTTATAGGCTCGATAACTACCTTGACTATTTTGCCTCTATAGTATGGAATAAGGTATTTTGGTATGGATATTCTGCCTGCTTTCCCTATTTTCCTTACAAAAACTATTCTCTCTAATGCCACTCTATGCCACCCTATGACATTTATAACTTGGTAAAGAAAAGTATTTAAAGTTTGTCGTAAAAATACTTAATTGGTGTTTTTATTGTCTAATAATGACATAAGTGATACAGGTAAAATTAACTGGAAATATATTGTAGAGAAGGTTTTCGAAAAAATGCCGAATTGGTGGCCGCGTGCTTACATGGCAATAGTCGCTCTAGTTAATTTTAGAGGTAAAGCTAGGCCTAGTATGCTTAAAAGTATTGCTGCTAAGCAGAATATCGCGTATAGGACTATGTTAAGAGGAATAAATACTTTAATTAATGAAGGACTTGTTTCCAGAAAGAATACAGAGTATGAAGTTAAAGAAGAAATATATGCTATCGTTTATGCTTTATTAAGAGTATTAAATAGTTTTGAAAGAGAAGCAGAGCAATTTCTAGAGGAGGACAATATCAATGCTCTGAAAGCGTATTTTGATCTAATAAATAATTTACGCGTGAAAACAAGGGCTATTCTTGAAAAAACAGGTATAGAATCGAGGTTTATAGAAAACTTATTTATTTTCGCTGAAAACTATGTAAAAGAATCATTAGAGTACTTAAGTTACATGAAGAGAACAGAAAAACTTATTAAAGAAATTTTGCCGTCAAGAAAGGCTGAATAAAATGATGCACAAGTTTTTAAGTAGTATAAGAGATAAAACGTTAATTCTCTTAGAATATTGGGAAGCTTTAGAATGCAACGTGTCAAGAAGGATATATAGGTCTAAACTCTTTTACTATGCTTTTTTAACCTTAACAATTTCGTTAATCTCCATATTAATTTTGCAATTAACTTACTCTTACGTAGCGTTCAGCAAAGTATTAGTACAGTTACTATTAACATCTACGTTCTTATTGCAATGGATCTTTACCATTTCGCTTGCAACATTAATAACGATTATTTTTGTAAGTTTAGTGTTGGCGCTTAAAAATATTCGAAAGTACGAAAAACAGGTTATATTAGCTACAATTAATCTGCATAAGGAGGTATTGAAGAGGATCAACATAGAAGAGAAGTCTATGCACATTTTAGGTATAATTAAGGAACGTCATGGTTTTACATAGAAAAATGCAGGTAATATAATAAATTATTCATGTTAGCCTAGACTTCATACAAATTATATAATTAACGTGTAATTTCCTCTCTCAACTTCTCGTTTACAAGAATGTCTAGAACTTTTTGCGTAAATTAGGCTAGGAAGTGTGCTGCTAGTTTGCCGAATATTTTCCTGTATTTTTCAGGATCTAGGCCGTATTTTCCTGGCTCTATGTTTATGGTTTGTTTTAGTTTTAGCGCTGCTATTTTGAGGGCTGCTAGGGCTATGTAGGCTGTGTTGCCGTATGTGGTTTTAACTAGTTTTTCTTTGTATGTTCTTCTAACCATGTTGGCTGCTTCGTGGAGCAGGACCTTGTTTGTGATGTTGAGTGTTCCAGCGTAGAATGTTAGGTAGGAGAGGCTCATGTTAAGTTTCCTGACATCACCGTAAACAACGTACCTAAGTTTCCTAACAGCTTTCCTGGAAAACCTTCTGAGCTTAGGTATTTCGGCGTTAAAAACGAAGCTGGGGTCAACATTCGAAATATCTAGGTCCTGCTTAAAATCGTATCTGAGCTCCTCTATGTTCTCCTTAACTAGTGCTTTAAGCTTCTCAATAGCATCGACTAAGTGTTCTTCCTTAGGAAGCCACTCCCCCTTAGCCCACTTGCTTAACGTTGCAGGAGAGTAGCCAAGGATCCTGGAAAGCTCCTGAAGAGAGAAGCCGAGATAAGCGCAGCCCCTAAGAAGCTCCTGAAGCTGCCTGGCCAGTTTAAGCCTTTTCTCTAGAACATCAAGCAGCATAGCTGCCTCTACTAAAACACTAAACCCCTTAAACTATAAAAACACTAAACCGTAAACTCTTAACCTGTTTATAGCATAAACGCTATAAACACATTTATAGAATCGATGATATAAACAGCTAAACAGGTGTTTCTTGTGGGTAGGGTTATTGTGGTTGATGAGGGTAGGGGGACTATTACTTTGGATTTCGAAACTTTCAAGGACATTATTGTAAGCGTTGTCGATGTTGTCCGTGGAGGAGGCAGTATGGAGGAAGTTTGGTTCCACGTTAACCTGTGGCTTAACAGGGAGCTTGTTGAAGGTATTGAGGAAGGGCTTAAAGACCTGAAGGAGGGGAACTACGTAGAATACGACCCTAAAACAAACACGGTAAAATTCTACTGTAAAGGTAAACTCACAAGAAAAATCAAAGTTAGGAACGAGGAAGAAGCAGCAAAAACAATATACAACCTGAAACCGAGGAAGACTATTTAAATTAATCGTATTTCGCTAGTTCTTCAAACAATTTCCTGTGCTTCTTAACTATTTCCCAAGCTATTTTCTCTAAAACCTTCCTTCTCTCTACAGGATCCTTAGGAAG
>QMRV01000374.1 GCA_003649445.1 Thermoprotei archaeon
GATTTTTATCATTGAAGGTTTTGGCTCAAACAGTATGTTGGAAAATACTAAGTCTAAAACGCTTGAGTTTACATTTATAACATGAGTACTAGGCTCTAGATCTAGCCATAAATACACTTCAACGGTTTTTAAAACAATATTTTCTTTAGATTTGAAAGAATATCTTATTTCATATTTTCCTTCTTCTTGAACAAACGTTTTCTCTATAAATAGCCCTGGAGTTTCAAACGTAACATATAATTCACTTTCGGTAATTGTTTCTCTAACTACCTTGGAGTTGAATGGAGTTTCTATCCAAGGACCAGTAAGTGTATCGTTTTGTTTAACATAGAGTTCTGCTTTAACATAGGCATCGGATATGTGAAATAATTTCCTATACTCTTTGACCCAAACTTCTACCGTGTTAAATGCATCTACAGTGTACAGTATTTTAGATGTCGTTGCCTGTAATGACGTATATTTGGGAGGTTTTCTTTTATCTACAACATCCACTATGTACTTCTCTGCATTATTTTTCTTCTTTAAAAACTCAAACAATGATGTCGTTAACGGGGGATAAGGTGACTTCTTTGCTGAAGGGAATTCTAAAATTAGTTTTAATGAGTACTTAATGTTCCTAACAGGGACTTCCAGTATTACTCTGTCTTGCTGACCTCTTCTCTTAATGAGACGTACTGTGGCGTTTTCTGGGGGATAAAATATTACGTGTTCTCCAGCTATCAACATGTAAATATTCAATAACGCCTTATCATACTTGTCTATACTTGTCCCCCAAGCTGGCCATAAATACGCTGTTACCTTATCTATTGTAGTGTTTCGTAGTGTTTCAAAGTAATACGTTATGTTTATTCTGGGATAGTTCTCGTCCAATGTTATGGTTTTTACTACTCTGAGCCATAAGCTCTGAAATATTAGAATAATCTTGCCTCTTCTGTATTCGTAATCTATGAATTTCATTCCATAAGGGCTTTCTACCCATGTTTTCCCATTTCCTGTTAGTTTTAACCTGACATAGGAATCATCAATGTAGATTATTTTTTCAAAGGCCGAACCGTTGTAAATGCTTATTAATGGGGCTCTTGATGGTGAAAACGGCTCCCACTCATCGGCTCTAATATACCCGTTTTCTATTCTGAAAGTTGATGAACACCATGCTTCTAAGATTCTAGGTTCAACATTAGGTACTTGTCTAGGGATCCATGGTAGTAAGCTTAGGTCTCCAAGAACTAACGTATTTTCATTCGTAGTGTTTTCGTAGAACCACTCTATGGTTTTTTGGAGATCATACATGTGTACCAATCTTTTAGCGGAAAATATTTTGAAAGATACTATACTCAGTGATGAAGCAACCAGCATTATAATCATAAATATTCCCAGTATCCAAGCATTATCCCTACTTACATTGCGCCTTCTAAGTTCAGCTATTTTGCTTACACCATGGTCTATAATATGGGCTATAGTCAAGACAATTCCAGGGATCGCCAGTAAAAGTGAACCTACAATATTTAAGTAGCTATAGAACATTATAGGTACTACTATCCAAGATACTATTTGCGCGAATACTTCTTGACGAACAGCGTAGATTGTTAAAAGACCCCCTATAACTGAAAATGCTAGTGCAAGATAGAGTACGGGGTTAAATTCTGGAATCATGTACGTTTTTAGTGATGTGTTTACCTCGTAAACGTATACTAAAGGATAAGCTACTGTTAAAACAGCAAAAACAGCATTCGCTAGTAAAATGGCTCTCTTAGCATATACTCTGTCTCTGTTCCAAGAAAACAAGCCCCATGTTAGCAGTATTATAGCTAATATGATACCATATAGTGGGTATGTGAAGGAAGCCACGGTCGCCAATGCAAATGATGCTATTGCTCTCTTACTCGATAAACTTAATGATAAAGCTAAGCTTAGTGATGATATAGCTGCTGCAAGTGTTCTCAAAAGTAGTCCTTGAAATAATGTATAGTATGTGAATGGTAAAGATAAGAAAACAATTAAGCCTAACATACTTACTATGTTCTTTAATTTAAGATCTTTAAGTGCAACATATATCGTAGCAGCATATGCAATTAGTGCACATAGTGAAACGAGCAAATATACGGTATTAGGGTCCGTAGTTAACAGTGAGAGAAGAGTAAGCGCATTGAACGGCTTAGTCTTTAAGTAAAGGTAAAAAATGTTATGGTTTACACCGTATAGTAGGTTGTTTCTTATAGATACATCTAGCCACAACATGGAAGTTATTAGCACTACTACAGTGTACGCTATAGGGTACGGGTTTATTTTCTTCGCCATGGCCTATACCAAATATTCAGAATCGCTGTTAAAGAAAGTATTGTTAAAGGAACTATACCCCATAGTAAATCCCTTCTATCGTACACCCTATATGTCCTAAGAAAACCCTTAACATAGTTTTCCTGTTCCCAAATGGTTACCCAATCTACTTCATGAACTTTTCTAAACCCCTTCTCAGCAACTACTGTCTCCAATGTCTTATCCCCCACTATAACCCATCTGATGCCGTATTCTTCAGCTTGGTCCAGGATGGCGTTTATGAGAAATGTTCCATTGGGAAATGCTTTTGCTGAGTCTATGGATTCTACACCGCTATGTACGAGTATAGGTAATGTTCTTGCGGTATTGTATCCTCCATCTAGTGTAGGCTTAGTTATTTTGAGAGATAGTTCTTGAGACCAAGTACCAAGACCTAGTGTTATGTAA
>QMRV01000375.1 GCA_003649445.1 Thermoprotei archaeon
GATTTTTATCATTGAAGGTTTTGGCTCAAACAGTATGTTGGAAAATACTAAGTCTAAAACGCTTGAGTTTACATTTATAACATGAGTACTAGGCTCTAGATCTAGCCATAAATACACTTCAACATTTTTTAAAACAATATTTTCTTTAGGTTTGAAAGAATATCTTATTTCATATTTTCCTTCTTCTTGAGCAAACGTTTTCTCTATAAATAGCCCTGGAGTTTCAAACGTAACATATAATTCATTTTCGGTAATTGTTTCTCTAACTACCTTGGAGTTGAATGGAGTTTCTATCCAAGGACCAGTAAGTGTATCGTTTTGTTTAACATAGAGTTCCGCTTTAACATAGGCATCGGATATGTGAAATAATTTCCTATACTCTTTGACCCAAACTTCTACCGTGTTAAATGCGTCTACAGTGTACAGTATTTTAGATGTCGTTGCCTGTAATGATGTATATTTGGGAGGTTTTCTTTTGTTTACAACATCTACTATGTACTTCTCTGCATTATTTTTCCTCTTTAAAAACTCAAACAATGATGTCGTTAACGGGGGATAAGGTGACTTCTTTGCTGAAGGAAATTCTAAAATTAGCTTTAATGAGTACTTAACGTTTCTAGCAGGGACTTCCAATAATATTCTGTCTTGTTGACCTTTTCTCTTAATGAGATGTACTGTGGCGTCTTCCGGGGGATAAAGTATTACATGTTCTCCTGCTATTAACATGTAAATGTTCAATAACGCCTTATCATACTTGTCTATACGTGTCCCCCAAGCCGGCCATAAATACGCTGTTACCTTATCTATTGTAGCGTTTCGTAAGGTTTCGAAGTAATACGTTATGTTTATCCTGGGATATTTTTCGTCTAGTGTTATAGTTTTTATTACTTTAAGCCATAAGCTTTGAAATATTAGAATAATTTTATCTTTTACATATTTGTAATCTATGAATTTCATTCCGTAAGGGCTTTCTACCCACGTTTCTCCGTTCCTTGTTAGTTTTAACCTGACGTAGGAATCATCAATGTATATTATTTTTTCAAAAGCCGAACCATTGTAAATGCTTATTAATGGGGCTCTTGATGGAGAAAACGGCTCCCACTCATCGGCTCTAATATACCCGTTTTCTATTCTGAAAGTTGATGAACACCATGCTTCTAAGATTCTAGGTTCAACGTTAGGTACTTGTCTAGGAATCCATGGTAATAAGCTTAGATCTCCGAGAACTAACGTGTTTTCCTCTGTAGTATTTTCGCAGAACCATTCTATGGTTTTTTGGAGATCATGCATGTGTACCAGTCTTTTGGTAGAAAATATTTTGAAAGATACTATACTTAGTGAAGAAGCAACCAACATTATAATCATAAATATTCCCAGTATCCAAGCATTATCCCTTCTTATATTGTGCCTTCTAAGTTCAGCTATTTTGCCTACACCATAGTCTATAATATGGGCTATAGGCAAGACAATTCCGGGGATCGCCAGTAAAAGCGAACCCACGATATTTAAGTAGCTATAGAACATTATGGGTACCACTATCCAAGATACTATTTGCGTGAATACTTCTTGACGAACAGCGTAGATTGTTAAAAGACCCCCTATAACTGAAAATACTAGTGCAAGATAGAGTACAGGGTTAAATTCTGGAATCATGTACGTTTTTAGTGATGTGTTTACCTCGTAAACGTATGTTAAAGGATAAGCTACTGTTAAAACAGCAAAAACAGCATTTGCTAGTAAAATGGCTCTCTTAGCATATACTCTGTCCCTGTTCCAAGAAAATAAGCCCCATGTTAGCAGTATTATAGCTAATATGATACCGTATAGTGGATATGTGAAGGAAGCCACGGTTGCCAATGCAAACGATGCTATTGCTCTCTTACTCGATAAACTTAATGATAAAGCTAAGCTTAGTGATGATATAGCTGCTGCAAGTGTTCTCAAAAGTAGTCCTTGAAATAATGTATAGTATGTGAACGGTAAAGATAAGAAAACAATTAAGCCTAATATACTTACTATGTTCTTTAATTTAAGATCCTTAAGTGCAACATATATCGTAGCAGCATATGCAATTAGTGCACATAGTGAAACGAGCAAATATACGGTATTAGGGTCCATAGTTAACAGTGAGAGAAGAGTAAGCGCATTGAACGGCTTAGTCTTTAAGTAAAGGTAGAAAATGCTATGGTTTACACCGTATAGTAGGTTGTTTCTTATAGATACATCTAGCCACAGCATGGAAGTTATTAGCACTACTACAGTGTACGCTATAGGGTACGGATTTATTTTCTTCGCCATAGCCTATACCAAATATTCAGAATTACTGTTAAAGAAAGTATTGTTAAAGGAACTATACCCCATAGTAAATCCCTTCTATCATACACCCTATATGTCCTAAGAAAACCCTTAACATAGTTTTCCTGTTCCCAAATAGTTACCCAATCTACTTCATGAACTTTTCTAAACCCCTTCTCAGCAACTACCGTCTCCAATGTCTTATCCCCCACTATAACCCATCTGATACCGTATTCTTCAGCTTGGTCCAGGATGACGTTTATGAGAAATGTTCCATTGGGGAACGCTTTTGCTGCGTCTATGGACTCTACACCGCTATGTACGAGTATAGGTAATGTTCTTGCGGTATTGTATCCTCCATCTAGTGTAGGCTTAGTTATTTTGAGAGATAGTTCTTGAGACCAAGTACCAAGACCTAGTGTTATGTAA
>QMRV01000376.1 GCA_003649445.1 Thermoprotei archaeon
ATGGAAAAAGGAGCTTTACAAATGTCCTTCCACAAATTTTAGGAGTAATTATTTAGATGTTAAATACACCTTTAATGTTTCAAAGATACTTTCATATATTGACATCATTAGGAAGGAAACAGGAATTTCTACTAATGAATATGTCTTAACAATAAAACCCAGAATAAATGTTAAGTATTACGTCGACAATTATGAAAACCAAGAAACTTTAACCCCCTACTTTTCAATAATATTTGATATTCAAGCAGGTAAACTTCGTTTTAAAGAGTCAAATTCAACATATGTTTCCGATAAAGTGGAAACAATAGTGAAAACAAATTATGTCAAAATTTTCGGTTCAATGATTGAAGTCATTAAATTAAAAATTCTACTATACTTCACATTGGTGTTGGTTACAACATCTTTTATTCTAAACTGGGTCTTGGTGATTAGAAAAAGGGAAAGAAAAGACATTATCTCAATGATTAATGCAAAATATAAGGACTTAATAATTGAGGCTAAAGATCTTAGAATAAATGTTAAAAATGTTGTAGATGTTAGAAACATAGAGGACCTTGTAAAAATAGCGTCTAATCTTGGAAAACCTATACTTCACATAGTACTTAAGGAGAAAAAACATGTATACCATGTAGTTGATGAGGATATTCTTTATAGGCTCATAGTATGATGATTGATAGGTTTTAATTAGTTTGTATTAAAGAGTTAGTTATGGGCCCGTGGCCTAGCCTGGATAGGGCACCGGCCTTCGGAGCCGGGGGTCCGGGGTTCAAATCCCCGCGGGCCCGCCATGCTTTATTAAGCCATAATTTCTTCCAAAATACTTCATAGCATTAAGTTACTGTAAAATACTTAGACCATAAAGCCGGGGTTTAGTTAGCCTAAACATCGCATGGTATATTGCATGGGTGGTTAGGAATATTAGATTATAATTTTGTGTATATAGGTTTATAATGTTAGCTCATCTCATAGGAAGTATATTTATTACTATATCCTCATCTTCTTATACATAATGATTAACATTATAGCTGTAGCAATTACGGCAACACCTCTTTCTACATTTAATTGTATAGCTTGAATCACGTCTATGAATAAGAGAACCATTGTTACTCCCAGGTAAAGCCAATATCTGTAAAGTCTGCTCCAACAGAGTCTGTCAAGGCTTTTTGTGAGAAGTGCTGAAAGCATATAAAATGCTGTAAAGAACGCTAAACCCCATAGTGTCCAGTAAAGTCCATATCGTTGAGGACTAGTATATGTTTTCACCACATTAATATCATGGATTCTTAACTTCTTGACAATATAGACTAGTGTAAATATTATCACGAAGCATGCCAAGTAATGTGTGAAGCTTGGCTGGTACTTTGTAAGTAATAGGTTAATTACCATAATGTTTATGGAGAACAGTAATGCGGAAGAAATTAACCCTCTTTTCCCAATTCACTGCTTGTATGCTACTTTGAGGTATATAGCTTCCACAATTACAATTGGTGCTAAAATACTCCAAACCCAATTCACACCCGGCCATCTACCATAAACTCCGAACATTCCTATGTCTTTCCAGTGTGGGTCAAAAACGATTTTACTACTACCTCTTCTTCAACAATACCATAGGCGAATCCTAATAACAGCGTCTCACTATATCCTATGTGTAAGCGAAGTCTTAATTCACGGATAATGAGGAAGCCTAAACCGTACAAGCAGATTAGTATACACAGGTTTATCTAGTCAATTTCTTTAACTTATGTGAGAATTCTTTCGGAGCATTCTTAATAGAGTAGTGGTTTTCGAATTTAAAATTCTCACCCATATTTGCTTTGATCATGGAACATGCTTCGAAATACCTGAAATCGCTTAGTTTACATGACCTGGGCAAGTTTTTAAATTTTTATACTAAATCTCTATAGGAGAAAATCAGCTAGGTTAGAGACTATGAAGATTATTGTTGAAGACGTCTATGAACACATTTTACAAGAAATAGCTAATAACATATGGGATATTTGGAGCAAGGCTGGTTACGAAGTAAGCGTAGATGATATTTATGAATCCTTAGAGGAACCTCCCTTAGAAAGATTTGGCGATATAGCATTACCTACCTTTAGATTTTCTAAGGAATTTAAAGTAGATTATAAGGAGCTCATTTCGAGGACTTTATGTGTACTTGATTCGAGAAGAGTAAGAGTAATAAGTAAAATTGATGCTGTTGGAGGCTACATAAACTTTTTCATCGATGAGAAGTTTGCTGCAAAAGAACTCTTCAATACTATATCCAATATAGGATACGGTTACGGATTAAAGACCATAGAAAAACCTTTACGTATCGTTGTTGAACACACGAGCGCTAATCCTGTCCACCCTCTACATATAGGTCATGGGAGAAATGCTGTTTTAGGTGATGTACTTTCTAGAATACTTACTAAACGAGGCCATAAAGTTATTAGAAGATTTTACATTAACGACATGGGTAGGCAAGTAGCAATATTGGCCTATGGATGTTTAACGCTTGGAAACTTGCGACCCACAAGTAAGCCTGACCATTTTTACGGCTTAATATACTCTGCAACTAATGCAATAATAGAAATAGATAGGTTAAAGAGAGAACTAGAGAGAGCAAAGAAAAAAGGCGATTACGTAGAAATGGAAAGAATAAACAGTGAATTACTCGACTGGCTTAACGTGCTAGCTGAGCTTAAGTCTAAGAACTATGAGCTTGTGATG
>QMRV01000377.1 GCA_003649445.1 Thermoprotei archaeon
AATTGCATGATATGGCAAGATAGTAGGACGAAGCCTCAGGAAAAATGGGTTATGAAAAATGTTGGCTTCATAAAAGTATTGGAAATTACAGGGCTTCCTCCAGCATATGTTTGGTCAGCTGAAAAAGTTTTATGGTTAAAGGAGAATGTGAAAGAAGTTTTTGATAAAACATACAAGTTTCTTCAACCAAAAGACTACATAAACTACATGTTGACTGGAGAACTCACAACAGACTGGAGCATTGCCGGGCATACGCAATTATTTGACATATCTAAGAGGGAATGGTCGGAAGAACTCATGGAAGCACATGGAATACCTCTTGATAAATGGCCTGAAGTTTATCCTTCAGCAAAAGTTATCGGTGAAGTGAGAGGCGAAGTAGCTGAAGAGTTAGGGTTGAAAAAACACACACCAGTTATGGCTGGTGGAGGGGATCAGGAAGTTTCAACTTTAGGTGCGGGAGCTATTAGTGGGGGAGAGGCAAGTTATTCTGCGGGAACATCTAATATACTGAACATTTGTATTTCAAAACCAGTGTTTGACCCTAGGGTAACTGTGTTCTGCCACCCTCATGAGAAACTGTGGATTATAGAACTATATCCTACACAGCTTGGTGAAGCACTGCAGTGGATGAGCCTGAATCTATGGAGTAGTAGGGGAGAAACCAGTGTTTATAGAGAAATGGATTTGGAAGCTGAGAAAAGCCCTATAGGTGCAAATGGTTTATTCTTCTACCCGTATTTTAGGGGTAAGTATTCTTCAGAAATCAATGAGAACATGAGAGCATCCATTGTAGGGTTAACGTTTAACCATAGTAGAGGAGACGTTATAAGGGCTTTAATGGAGGGTTCGGCTTACGAGGTAAGAGACATAGTCGAATTTTGTGAAAGAAAATTCGGCATTAATATTAAGAAGCTAGTTGTAAGTGGAGGGGTTTCTAAAAGCCCAGTATGGAGGGAGATTATGGCGAACGTGTTGTCAAGAAACCTAATACTTCCACAAGTTAAAGATACAACGCTTTTAGGAAACACTATTTTAGCGAGCATAGGTGCAAAACACTATAGGAGCCTTGAAGAAGCTGTTTCAAAAATGTTTAAGGAGGCAGAAATAGTAAAGCCTAATGAAAAAATGTCTGAAAAATATAGGAAACTATATTTCAAATATAAGAAACACTATAGAAGCTTAGAAAGAATATTTAGGAAGCCATTTATTGAAACCAGTATGGTATTAGAAATTTTAAGCCTATACATTAAACTGAGAAAAATGTTCAGAAAATAGCGTTTACCAATACTAACAAGGCACTTACCTAGCCCATCCCGTATCAAGTTCGTATTTGGAGAAAAAGAAGAAAACAACTACGTCTAATGTGAAAACGAAGCCGCAGCTTAAAGGGTAAGGTACTTTTGTAGTTTATATTTTAAGGTAAAATTATTTTCTCAGTCAAAATAGAATACCTTAAAGAAGGTTTAGACTTTAAACGTATATTCTAATATAGCTAAAGTGTTTTCCAGAAAAACATTCTTCCCTATCGGTAACCCAGCCTTTCAAGCCAATGTATCTAAAATTCTCAGAAACAGTATAAGCATCAGGCAATAATCTTTAAGCAATTATATAGTAGTGTGTCAATTTGTAAATATTTAGCTAAAGAAAGCCATAGTCTATTAGTGCGTGTAGGTTATCGTTAAGAGAGCTATGTTTAATAGTTTATTTTACATTATAACTTCCTATGAGAGTGATTTGCTATGGTCTTTGTTGAGAGTTTAAGGTTAAGTAGATTTCGCGGTATTAGAGAAAGCGAAGATATTAGGTTTTCTAAATTCACTGTTCTTATTGGCAGAAATAATTCTGGGAAGACATCTATTTTGGAAGCATTATCCCTTTTATCTAACACAGAATACTACTATTATACTAGTGCAAACATACCGGCTATTGGAAAATCTCCTCGTCAGCTCGTAGTTAGTCTTCATGGTGGTTTATCATTTACCTATAATTATACTGGTTATACTACAATTAAATACAATATTAAAGGTAGAGAGGTAGGTTTTACTCTTGATGCCGAAGGTAAGCGTAGGATGCTATACCCAAGCTCTGAAGAGGAGTTTAGGAAATTTCTGATGAGCGTTTTCGGTGTTGGAAGCGTTGATGAGCTTGTTTACCAGGTGTTATTTGTTCCTGACGATAGTGGTTTTCTAAGAGATCTTCAGAAGGGTATTATTTCTAAGAGCGTTTGGTTTAGAGTGGTTGATTCTAATGCTCATAAGACTGCTATTGACGTTATTTCGGGTACTGTTTATGATAAATTTACTGAAATTCTTGTTCAGTTCGATGAGCTTTCTGTTAGGAAGGAGCTTCCTGGCCGTGGACCTATTTATCCTAGGGTTTATGATCTCGGTGATGGTGTTGAGAGAGTTCTTGCTGTTGTTTTGTGGCTTGAGACTTTTAAGCCTAAGATTGTTTTGTGGGATGATATTGAGGTTGCTGCTCATCCTGGTTTAATTGAGAGTGTTCTTAGGTGGCTTTCTTCTAGGGATTGGCAGGTTATTATTTCGACTCATAGTTTTGATGTTCTTGACAGGCTTGTTGCTATTAGGCCTAAGGATGCTTCGGTTATTGTTTTGAGTAAGGATAGTAGTGATAGGCTTACGTGTAAGGTTCTGGAATTAGATGAAGTTGAAGAATACTTCAGCAAAGGTATCGA
>QMRV01000378.1 GCA_003649445.1 Thermoprotei archaeon
AACTCTTCTCTCATCTAAGCCGAGATCTTTTACTCTAAACTTTTCGCCACCAAAGAGTTCTGCGTATTTCTCGCCCAAATATAATGATTTAACTATCCTACCTATGGCATCAGCTTTCATTATACCGCTTCCACTTGTACCTGCAGCTACTATGAGATCAGCTGTTTCGAAAATCACTGGTTGATAGTCTAAAGATATGTCATAGAACCCTGCCCAAGCTCTTGAAGGTTTTGCTCCTATGAATTGTGGAAAATATTTGAACAGTATCATATATATTCCGTTAAAGTAGAATTTTAGCTCAGGTTGCGGATTTTCCTCCCACTTAAATGCTCTACCAATATAGTCTGACATACCGATCCAGAAACTATTTTCCTCAACTGCTGGTCTTATGTAAACTCCTTTGGGTAGTATTGTTAATGGGAGAATATTTTCCTTGCTAAAACCTTTTACTCTAAGTAGTTTCTTTAGCTCTGATGTTTCGGCTTTAATTACAAAGACTTGTCTTTTCTTAGGCTTAACATGAACGTCAATACCTATTGGGTCTAGTAGCTGAGGGGTTTGTGCACCAGCTGCAACTATGGTCTTTTTAGCCTTTAATATTCCTTGATTTGTCTTTACGCCAGCTATTCTAACATCCTGCCACGGATAGGGCTCGTTAGGCAGACTGAGAGGTTTTCTAGGTTCGACTATGAGCTCTAAGGCTTTGGTGTTATAAGCTACTTTACCTCCGAGTTTCAGGAATTGTTCTTCATAGAATTTAACTATTTTTAAAGGATCTATTATACCGGCTTTTTTAACAAAAATGCCTAAATATATGTCCTCTAAGCCCATAAGCTTGGAATCCTTCTCGTGGGAAATTAATGTGCGAACATTAATTCGCTTTTCTAGAGAATCCCTATCTATTAATTCAAAGTCTAATCCCTTCTTAGCAATATAATTTAGAGCGCTTTTTATTTCAAAGTACTTTCTTTTAGTTAGGAGAAACAAGTAGCCAATGAACTTCATTCCTAAACCATAACCTAGTTCCTCTTGAACATGTCTATAAAACTCTACACTACTAGATGCTAAGGCAAGATTGGTTCTCGAGTAAAAGAAGCTTCTAAAAGCTGCAGCGCTTTTCCCTGTATCTCCGAGACCAGGCTCTTCTTTTGCTTCAATAACTAAGACGTGTTTTTCAGGACATGCGCTTTTTAAGTGATAAGCTATAGATAAACCTATTATGCCTGCACCAACTATTAAAACATCTAACACCAGAAATCTGACCTCATGTATTTACGTCACCGTCGAAAATAATTAACCTAACTCTAATGTACGAGTAAGGCAAAGAATTTGTTAGATAACAATTGCTATTAAAACTCTTTAACGTAAATGGTGCGCATATTCAGGTGCTAATATGAGTATAAGTAGAATACATAGGCTTTATTACGAATCAAACTATGACGCTCTATTCTCTGAACTAGTCAAACTATCTAGAACCATAGGTTTAAGAAGAGCTCTAAAAGTCCTTGAAAAAATGGTTATCGAGAAGAGGCTTAGTTGGATACAGAAAAATCTCGGTAAGTTAAAGCTAAGTGAAGATATAGTGTGGGATGGTTTTAGAATATTTTACAATGAATATTTAGGTTTACAGTTAGGAAGATGGAGTAATAGTTTACAGAGATAATAGGAAAATAATTTCCAGATGGTGGAACTACTGTCCAGTTTTAGAGGCATGTAAGAGATATGGTTTAGATAAACGGGTTGTTTGCAAGGTTGCCTATCATAAGCCTGTAGAATTATTTCTAAGGAAAATAAGTAGGAGACTTAGATTTAATAGAAACTATGATAATATAAGGCCTTACGCTCCTTATTGTGAAGAAATAATTTTCTTAGATTAATGTTCTAATGCAAATTCCTTAATTAACTCAATATAACCTCTAGTGGCAATTCTAATATCACTTATACTCACCCACTCGTTTGGTTGATGAGCTAATTCCTCGTTTCCTGGGCCAAAACCTAGAGTTACTATGTTCTTTTCACCAGCAGAGTATACGCCATCAGTGCTGAAGTTCCATATACTAAATCCTGAATCTTTTACTACATTGCGAATAGCGTTTAAACTTCTTAGAGCTAAGGTGTTTTCCTTGCTTATTAGCCATGAGGGAAAGAAGTACTCAACATGTATGTTCTTATCTGTCCATGATCTAAGAGTTTCAGTGGCTACTTTCGCACTTACTTTAAATCCTTTTCTTTCGAGTTTGCGGCTTATTGTGTAGAATATTTCTAAGACATTTTCTTTTTTCTCACCTAATACTGTCCTTCTGTCAAAAATAACTTTGCATGTATCAGGTATTTGAGGACTACACTTTGGCTCGCAGTCTATAATTGTTGGAGCTATTGTTGCTTTACCCAGTATTTCATGTTTTGGAAGTTCAATGTTTTCAACATAGTTTATGATTTCAGATAGGGCTATTATAGGGTTTAAACCTAGATGTGGCATGCTTGCATGTGCTGTTTTACCTACTATGTTAACTTCTATGAGTGCTCTTCCTCTGTGCCCTAGTTTAATGTTTAGTGAAGAGGCTTCACCTAGAATTACAAGGTATGGTCTTCTCCTTAAGGTTTCCTCCACGGCTATCTTAAACGCTACTCCTTCAGCAGGTTCTTCGAGAACAGTAAATATTAACGCTAATGTTCTTTCAAATTCTTTGCCGAG
>QMRV01000379.1 GCA_003649445.1 Thermoprotei archaeon
CGCTGGAGTGAATATATAAAGATGCTATGACTATGATATCTTAATTGGTGAAAGCTATTGGAGGAGGAATGAATGAGGAATAGTTTCCTAATTGTAGCTAGGGGTGTCTTAAACCTCTTCCTTAAGAATTGGGCCAGGCTAAAGGGGACTTTCTTTAAGGCGTTAGCGGTCATGATAGTTGCTGACGTTGTCTCGGCAATATTTAGTTACTATGGTGTTGAGATATTGAGGACTAAGTATGAGTTAAGTCCGCTATTTTATAAACTCAATATGAATTGGGCGCTATTCGTTATGGTCACCTTTCTCATCCTAGTAGCATTCTCGATGATGTTGGCAGTATCGGGTTTTCGGATAGCGCTATGGGCTTTAGCGGGCTGTAAGATTCTAAATGCTATACATGATGTGCTGAATGTCTGCTTTGATATCGTTATAATCAATCCACCAACCCTATTACCCGTGATAATCTACTTAGTGATAGTCTTCAGTGTATTAGCGGACGTGATTATTAACTTAAGGGGTACTTTCCGTTATCATAAAACTTCTTCAAAGCACGTTATGAATCTATAACGTATATTGCCTTATTCTAGAAGAGTTAAACTTGTCCTAAGTGAGTGTATCAAATGTAACTAACGTTTGTGACAAGCTGTAAAATCCTCATGTTAGCTTTACTGAGGTTGTTTAATTATATCCTTTGGCTCTCTTCGTGGTATGTCAAGTCCATCAAAATCTCTATCAAATGAGACTATGCTATCAACCTTTACTGATAGTGCTACAGAATATTGTATTGCATCATCCATGTCCAATTTTGTCTTCTTTGCTATCTCGATGGCTCTTATCTCATCAGCTATGGATGTAGTGTATACGTATAATCCTTTGTATGCTGTGAGGCTTAGGAGAAATGCCTTTAATTCATCAAGTTTTCTGAGCCTATCAAGTAATACTATTATTGAATGAATGGTGAAATCAGTGACTATGCCCCTTATCTTACCGTCTCTTAGCATTCTAAGTAGGCATTTGCACTCCTCTTTTCTTTTACGTGAAAGCATTACCTCTAAGAATATGTTAGTGTCTATTAGATACATTCTCTAACACCTTGGAGGTCCATAGATCCTTAATTCTATGCTGAAGTTCTACGGAGTCTATCTTGATGTCCGATAGTATTCCGTCGATGGTCTCTATGGGATCTCCTTCAAATGTTATTTCCTCCTTCTCCGCGAAGGCTATCCACTTTATAATGGCTTCTTCTATGGCTTTAGTGAGAGCTCCTTTACAGTACCCAAACCTTTTCATCGCGAGTTCTCTGAATCTCATTTCAAGCTTCTTATCTATCTTAGCTCTTATCATACTAGCTCCCATATGGCAATATAGTAATATGGCAATATAAGATTTTAGAGGTAGGAATATAGTGGTTGAGGAGAATTATAGGATATAATGAATGAGGTGAGAGTGTGAGGTTGAAGGATTTGTTCTTAATAATTGCCTGCATGTTAATAGGCGGTCTTTTAGGGTACTTTCCCTTGGCCGAGTTCCTTATTTGGAAGGCGAAGGTAGCGGTTAAGGTGAGGCCTGGATTGGCTGAGTTATCATGGCTTGAGGCTCTCTTTAGTGACCACTTTTGGGAGTGGTTTTTCTATAGGTATCCCACAATAGGCAAGGTTGCCTCTGCAGTATTGGGGATAGTTATCGGCTTCTTTATTGGCACTCTCCTAAAGGAGGTCATAAGTTAAGTGAGCGTGAGCAGAATATTTTCCTTAAAACTCATATACATGGATAAGTTATAAACAAGAAGTATGTCTTGGCCTCTTAAGCCTTTAGGCACTTCATAATATTATGGCTAGGGAAACGACAAAACCATTAGGGTAATTATCTCTCAATGATTTCAACTCCTAGGGCTTTGGCAGTCTCCTTGGCTCTGTCTTCAGCATAACAGGTAACAATTATTTTTCTCACATTAACCTTATTGAGTTCCTTATAGAAATTGCACTTCCTATTAAAGGCCCATATATCGTATGGGTCAACACTGGATTTTACCTCAATAAGGCGGTGAATGTTGTCTTTAACAATGATATCAATCTCAATAAGCGTTGGATAGCCGAAGACCTTGCCATCTTTATCGAAATAAGTCCACCTTTTAACCTTAGCTATCTTAAAGTAATCTTGAACGAACTTAGCTAATGCGTTCCTAAATACCTCCTCAGCGATAAGGTCCCATCTAGCACCTAGTGCAGAGATCTTATCCCCTAATCTTTTGATCTCTTCCTGTAAGGATCTTATAGCTTTGCTATGTTCTTCTAATCTCTTACTATGCTTTAATACCTGCTCTTGTAGGTTTCTAGTTTGTTCCTGTAATTTCACGACTTGTTCTTGTAATTTTACAATCTGTTCCTGTAAGCCCCGTGTTGCTTTACTATTCTCAAGTACTTGTTCTTGTAGACTTCTGACCTGTTCCTGTAAGTTCTTGATAGCTTCAGTATTCTTATCAATACGTTCTATTATTTCACGAATGCCTAAAAAGCCCATGACTGCATAGCGAAATTCTATATCCTCACGTAGTAGCTTTAGGAACTCCTCTTTAAGGCTCTTGCTCAATAAGAGACCCCATCATAATAGAAAGTGGCAAGGGATATAAACCTAGTGTATATCGAAATTGTCTATCTAAATCGATTACCATATCACTCTAATGCCTAGCCTC
>QMRV01000380.1 GCA_003649445.1 Thermoprotei archaeon
AGGAGAAGGTAGAGTTGAAGCACCTCGAGGAGAGGTGTTGCATCACACCATATGGAGAGGTGGAGTAACTCCTTGGAGACATAGAGTTAGAACACCAACATATGCAAACATACCCGGAGTATGCGAAATGTTTAAAGGCTACCATGTAGCAGATATTCCAATCATCCTAGGAAGCATAGACCCGTGTTTCGCATGTACCGATAGAACAACAGTAATGCTTTTAGATGTTAAATCGGGAACCAAGAAAACTATGACTATAGGTGAAATTAAGAAGAAATACTGGAGGAGGTAGGGAGATGGGTAAGAAAATACCCTCCCTAATAGCTGAAGTTTTCAGCTACTTATTTAAGAAACCAGCAACTCACAAGTATCCTTTCGAAAAACCTGTAATAGCCGAGGGATTTAGAGGGAAACCGGTATTCCTATGGGATAGATGTGTTGAATGTGGTGTTTGCGAAGATGTATGCCCTGCTTTCGCAATTAAACTTAGGTGGACCGATGGAAGGTTTGTACCATGGTATGATGTAAGTAGGTGCTGTTTCTGCTATGAATGTATCTATAATTGTCCAACAAACGCTATAATTTCATCGACAGAGTTTGAGCTTTCCTCAGTAAAGAAGTCAACGTATGAGGGATTACCTAAGGTTCCTACAGCACCATATGTACTAGCAGGTCTTGAAAAAGTAAGGTATATGAAAATAGACTACTCTAAATGTGTTGAATGTGAGCTTTGTGCAGCAGTTTGCCCAACACACGCGATAACCATGATTATTAAGGATGGTAGGGTAATTCCATCATACGATGTTGATCTTTGTGTGTTCTGCCATAAATGTGTTGAGATATGTCCTACAGAAGCAATTTCACCTGAAGTAAAATTCCCCGAAAAAGCAGAAAAAGCACCGGAAAAAGTACCGGAATCGCCGCTAGAAAAAGCTGGCTTACTAAGGTATAGGACTATTCAAATTGATAGAAACATATGTACCGGGTGTACTTTATGTGCTAGAGTATGTCCTACGGAAGCAATAACAATGAAGGATGTTGCTGGAAGGCTTTTACCAATATACAACATTAACAAGTGCCTGTTTTGTGGACAATGCTATGAAGCATGCCCCGTAGATGCTATAAAGTTCCTACCTGACCTACCGCCACCACTACGTAGGAAAAAGAGATAATTGCCTATTTTACCTCACTTATACGTTTTAAGGTTTATATGAATGATTGTTTACGGAGTTTTCGAAGAAATTAAGGATAGAATATCTAGTATTTTATCAGGTAAGAGAGTTTTCATACTAGGTATTGGTAATGAGCTTCGAGGAGACGACTATGTAGTATCATATATAGCCTTAAACCTTAAGTTAAGAGGTCTAAAAAACGTTGTTGATGCAGGTCTTTCTCCGGAAAGCTTCTTAGAGGTAGCGGCAAGAACAAATCCTGATGCAGTAGTTTTTATAGATGCTGTTGAAGCATCACTAGAGCCTGGTACTATAGTTTTCGCTTCAGTGGAGGAAGTGGAGAAATCCGAGATAGTTTTTCCTACAACACATAAACCATCGTATTCAATGCTTTACAGGTACCTTAAGTTTAGATTACCTAAAGCTGAACAGTATCTATTAGGTGTTCAAGTAGTTGATACAAGTTTTGGGAAAAATATGACGGAAAGTATTAAGCGTGTTGCAGATAAGCTCATAGATTTTCTCAGTACATTGGTTCAATAAGTTAATGTTTAAATACGGGCTAATTAGTAGAAAATTTTTAGGTGGCCGCGCATATGCAGGTTAAATATCCTACACCTAAAATACCTGCGCCTAGGGTTTCCCTATGGAAACTTAGGCTTTCAATGATAGGAACGATGGCTGCAATAACAGCCATAGCTACGTTAGTTTTCGTTACCATTCTCACATGGTTAAATATAAGCTTCTATGGTTTCTATGGAATAATAGGTTTCATAGTTGCTTTTCACCTATTCCAGTGGATTATAGGGCCGTACGTAATTGATGCGGTGTACCATGTAAGACCTTTAAGTAAGCATGAATATCCGGAACTCCATGATATCGTAGAGAAAATAGCTAAGAGAAGCGGGCTAAAATACGTACCCAAGTTAATGATAGCTGAAATAGATATACCGAACGCGTTTGCTTACGGAAATCCGTTCACAGGGTATAGAGTTGCTGTTACAAGAGGTCTGCTAGAAACTTTGCCTTTGGATGAAGTTGAAGCAGTTCTAGGCCATGAACTAGGCCATCTAAAACATAGGGATGTAGTCGTAATGTTGATGATAAGTATAATACCTGCTATAATTTACTACATAGGATATGTACTATACGTATCAGGATGGTTTAGTGGTTTTAGAAGGGAGAGAGAAGGTGGAGGACCGTTACTGCTACTCATAGGGATATTATTAATGGTGGTAAGTTACTTACTAAACTTATTCGTATTCTACATGAGCAGGCTCAGAGAATACTATGCTGATAGTCATGCAGCATTAAATGTTGCTAATGGAGCAAGAAAACTACAAAGAGCTCTAGCGAGAATAATGTACTATACCAGTAGAATGAGAAGATACATAGTTGAAGGAGGTAAATCCTATAGCCACTTCAAAATGTTCTTCATTGCAGACCCTGATAAACAATTAAAGGCTAGATACATTAGAGACATAGACCAGCTAGTCGAAGATATAAAAAGACAAAAG
>QMRV01000381.1 GCA_003649445.1 Thermoprotei archaeon
ATTTAGAACATACTACATGATATTTCATTGGCCTTTTAAACAATCATAATAAATGCTGCGAAACAACATTTACTATTAGGGGTTTCAAGAATGACTTCTTACGTTAAGTATTTGAAATGTAGTAGATGTGGTAAAATATATCATCTTGATCAAAAACCCATAACATGTGTAAACAATGATTTAGGAAGATTGGACATATATTACGACTATGAAAAAATTAAGGAAGTCTTTACTAAGGAAGTTCTTAGTAGGAGACCTTTTTACATGTGGCGCTATAGAGAACTAATGCCCGTAAAAGAAGACAGGAATATTGTAACTTTAGGCGAAGGAGGAACGTTACTTGTTAAAGCTAAGAGGCTTGCTGAAAAACTCGGAGTTAAGAACCTATACTTAAAGGATGAAACAAGAAACCCCACAGGAAGCTTCAAAGACCGTGGAATGTCTGTTGCTGTTAGCATGGCCGTGGAGTTCGGATATAAAACTACGGTTACTGCTTCTAGTGGGAATGCAGCAGCTGCATTGGCCGCTTATAGTGCTAAAGCAGGCTTAGAAACATACGCGTTTGTAATTGAAGAAGCAGGTTATGGTAAAGTAGCGCAACTACTATTCTATGGTGCTAAAGTTTTTAGAGTAAAGGGTTTAGGTAAAGAAGACCCTACAGTTAAGATGATGAAATTAACATATGAAAAATACGGCTGGTACCCTAGTCCGAGCTTTGGACCTTTTAACCCGTATCAGATTGAAGGTCCCAAAACAATATCCTATGAGATTGTTGAACAGCTAAACTGGAATACACCTGACTGGGTTATGGTTCCTGTAGGTGCTGCAGCTTTACTTACAAGCGTTTGGAAGGGATTTAGAGACTTTAAGGAACTGGATTTCATAAGCGACCCACCACATTTAGCTGCTATCCAGTCCACAGGTAATCCACCCTTCGTTAAGGCATGGAAAGAAAAAGCTAACCCCTTCAAAATTAAGCCATGGCCTAAACCTAAAACAATAGCCACAGGTCTTGAAGATCCTTATCCATGGGATCACGATGGTGGATTGAAGGCCCTAAACGAAACTAAGGGTGTTGCTAAAGAAGTCTCTGATGAATTAATACTTAAGGCCATGAAAATGCTTGCTAAATATGAGGGAATTTTCGCTGAACCATCCGGTGTTGCTAGTTTAGCCGGATATATGAAGCTACTAGAAGACGGTGTTATTGACAAAGAAGACACAGTAGCGGTTCTAATTACAGGACATGGCCTAAAAGACCTAGATATAGTTAAAAAAGTAAGCGGTGATGCACCGAAAATAGAGCCCACATTAGACAGTTTTAGGAAAGCATTAAAAATGTATTACAGCTAATTTTTATAATCCATGGAGTTTACCATTAACAGTAATTCAATGGTTTAATATGAAACATTAAAATATGCACAATTATTGATGTCTATGAGGCAGTTATTAAGGTAATTTACAACGCTTATAAGTTCCCTTTAAGACTATTTATTATCGGAGAGGTGTTTTTATAAAAATGGTTTTCCTGAAATCAACCGTTTCAAACCTTGTTGGAAAAGACTTAATAACAACGCAGGAATGGTCTATTGAAGAACTTAGGGCAACAATAGAATTAGCTAAGGAACTTAAGAGGCTATATTATTACCAAGGACCTAAAGGGATACCCAACTACCTTGAAAAGAAGACCTTTATAATGTTGTTTTATGCTCCGTCAACAAGAACTAGAGCAGCCTTCGAAACAGCCATGACCCTCCTAGGAGGTCATGCACAATATGTTGAGGCTAGAATGACTAGAGTTAGAGAAGGTGAAGCATTAAAAGACCTCGCTAAAATGTATGAAATATTCGGCGACGGTGTGGGTATTAGAATTTTAGATAAAGCCATAGACTATAGGTACGGCGAAGGACATAAGGTTATCCGAGAATTCGCTAAATACGCTAAAGTTCCAGTAATAAACATGGCAGATGATCAAGAACATCCAACCCAAGCACTTGGAGACCTTATGACTATAGAGGAAAAACTAGGTAATGTGAAAGGTAAAAAATTTGTTATAATGTGGGCTTACGCTCCAATAATCAGAGGATATTGCAGTATCAATGCAGACATGCTTATAGCAACAAGATTCGGTATGGATGTTGTTGTAGCTCACCCAATAGGCTTTGAGCTTCCAGAAAAATACGTTGAATGGGCTAGACAGAATGCTAAGGAAAGCGGAGGCTCAGTAGAATTTGTTAACGACTATAGAGAAGCTCTTCAAGGAGCTCATGTCGTATTTCCGAGGAGCTGGTGTTCAAGAAAACTCGCTGAACTTGGAGCTGCAGCTTTCGGTAAAGAGGAACTAGAGATATATAAGAAATATCGTGACTGGAGGCTTAAGGTTGAAGATCTTGACCTAGTGGATAATCACGGCATAATAACTCATGTGCTTCCAGTTCTTAGAGATCACGAAGCAGACGATGCTGTAATGGACTCTTCAAGATCTGTAATTTATGAGCAAGCAGAAAACAATTTATTCGCCAAGGCAGCTATCCTCATATTAACTATGGGTGGCTTGGCTTAGAAAAAGACAAAGAATAATCGTGATAGAATTAGAGTCTATTTCCTTACTTAATCTTACATTCCATGGTTTCTCATTTTATCATAATCTATTTACAAATACGTTACCGTTTCTAGTTTAGAAG
>QMRV01000382.1 GCA_003649445.1 Thermoprotei archaeon
ATTATAGACCTCGCCTCTACGCCCCTTCTCAATAACAGTCAAAAGCCCCTCACAGAAATCTTCCACGTAAAGCCAGTCTCTCACCTGAGACCCGTCACCGTAAACCGGAATAGGCTTACCGTGAATAGCCCTAATAATAGTCTTAGGAATCAGCTTCTCAGGAAACTGGTAAGGACCATAATTATTCGAAGGCCTAACAATAACGGCCTCAATACCATAAGTCCTACAGTAAGCCTTAATCAACAAGTCAGCAGAAGCCTTACTAGCCGAATAAGGACTAGAAGGACTCAATACAAAATCCTCGTCAGCAGAAACCCCCGGCTCCAAGTCACCGTAAACCTCGTCAGTAGACACATGAACAAGCCCAACACCAGTCTTCCTAACCACCTCAAGAAGCGAAAAAACACCCAAAATATTCGTTCTAATAAAGGGAGCAGGCTCATTAATACTCCTATCCACATGAGTCTCAGCAGCAAAATTCACTATAAGATCAGGCTCCCACTCCTCAACAACATGCCCAACAAGCTCCTCATTACACACATCACCCCGAACAAAGCGAATACGGTCCCAAACATCCTTAAGATTCTCGACACGACCAGCATAAGTCAGCTTATCATACACAAGAACCTCGTACCCTCGCTCAACAAGCTTCTTAACAAAATTACAGCCCATAAAACCAGCTCCACCGACTACAATAACACGCATAAGTCTACCACCTACAAAAGTATTTGAGTCTTCTCACCAACAATAAGCCTCATAGCAGCAGGCCTCCCAACACGCCTACCAATACGAGTACCAGACCCAATAATAGACCCCTCAATACGAACACCAACATCCTCTAAAACAACATTATCCATAACAACACTATTCTCAATCTCAACATTCTTCAAAACACAATTAAACCCAATACTAGTATAAGGCCCAACATAAGTATCAGCGCCCACAACAGTACCCCTCCCAATATACACAGGACCACGAACAACAGCCCCCTTCTCCACTACAGCACCCTCATCAACAAAAACACGTCCCTCAACAACAGCACCCTTCTCAACACTCCCCTTAATAACTTTCAACGGATACTTGTGGTCAAGAAGAATACGGTTAGCTTCGAGAATATCTTCAGGAGTGCCAGTATCCTTCCACCACCCAGAAACAAAATCATACTCAACCTTAAACCCACGGTCAATAAGCCCCTGAATAGCATCAGTAATCTCAAGCTCACCACGCCAACTAGGCCTAAGACCCTCAATCACCCTAAAAATATGGGGAGGTCTAAAGAAATAAACACCAACCAAAGCATAATTACTCGGAGAAACCCTAGGCTTCTCAACCAACCCAACAAGCCTACCCCTCTCATCGAATTTCGCTACACCAAAACGCTGAGGATTAGGAACCCTAACCAACAAAACCATCGCATCAGCATCACTCCCCTCAAAACGCTCAACAAACCGCCTAATCCCCTCAACCAAAATATTATCACCCAAATAAACAACAAAAGGCTCGTCCCCAACAAAATCCCTCACACAGTAAACAGCATGAGCTAGCCCATAAGGATACCCCTGATAAACATAAGTAATATTCAAGCCGAGCCAACTTCCATCCCCATAATACTCAACAACTTTCTCAGGAGCCAAATCACCTAAAACGATAGCCACATCCCTAACGTCACTATCACGCAAATCCTCTAAACACCACTGACTAATAGGCTTACCAGCAACTCTAATCATCTGTTTAGACCCAGTATGCGTTAAAGGACGAAGCCTAGTACCATGCCCCCCGTGAAGCAGAACTCCTTTCATATTTTTGTTCTTTTAATTAATACATTTTTAAAAATATAGTATTTAATTATATAGCTAGCACACAGTTTCTGTTTTTAATTGTTTTTCCTAAGGAAACGCCTTATTTTAGCCTTTACTATTTCTCTTGATAAATAATCCCGTTTAGTGTATCTTTTTATCGAGGGTATATGCTTGAATATCTCACTAATGATTTTACCATCAAGATATTTAAGAGATTTTATTCCACAGGAGATAAGCATTGTCGACGCAATATCCCACGTATTTATATATTCTTTTAGAAACAAACCCTGCTTAATATCACAGCCATATGCTATAAATATTCCTGTCTCATTATGTGTTCCAGATTTTTTTAGTTCACCTTCAAAAGGCTCGCTGAAAACTTCTTTATAAAGTAGATCTGATATATCGTATCCTTCTATAGGTTCAAGAATAAGATTAGGTGCTCTATATACATAGGGTCCCCACAGGATTTTTTCTCTTTCATAAAGCTTAGCTATAACCCTCTTTTTATTATCTCTTAGTGACAAAAGGATTCGTTTAACATAATCTTTAATAGAAATATCATTAAAATAGACACCTCTGTATCCATAGGCAAACACCTTGCTCGATCGAAAAATCTACTTCTCCAATAACTTTAGTTGACAATGGCGCTACTCTCTTAATAGCTTTTGTTATAAAAGGTATATTTCTCAAGTGATATTTACGCGCTATATTGACGAGCTTCGATTGGGTTATGCCTATTAAAGCCAGTAATTTAGAAATACCCGATTTTTTCTCTACTAAAAGATTTTCTTTTTGAAAAAGTCTATTTACATGAATCATTCTTCTTAGAGTAGAGAACCCATGATCAGAGACAATAAATGCTGTATAATCACTATTTAC
>QMRV01000383.1 GCA_003649445.1 Thermoprotei archaeon
CTACTAAAAGCAGAACAAAACAACCTAAAGATAAAAGAGATTCCGATAAAAATATTCTACAAGGTAGAGCAACCATCAACAATAAACCCTCTAACACACGCATTAGACGTAATCTTCAGCACGATAAAACAGCTATCGATAAGGCATCCATTAATGTTCTATGGATTACCTGGGGTAATCTCGCTGCTAGTAGCGTTAGGTGCGGGCTTAATGCTAATTCATCTATTTAATGCCACAAGATACTTTAGCCTACCACTGGCCATAATAACCGTAGGATTCGGAATAGCAGGAGTAATACTATGCTCAACAGCAATAATACTCTGGATATTAATTAGTCTCATTAGAGAGCGTTGAAGATTATGCAGGATAATAAAGTTTTGCTCTTTACACCGGTTTACTATTCATCACCCGGGACTCAAGCTAGAGTTAACCTGATTAAAAGAAGTCTAAACATGGTGGGATATAACACGAGTCTCGTCATAGGTAGTGAGAATATTTTAAAAAAGCTATATAGCACATTTGGGGGAATCTTACTCACACGTAAGAATGTTTGGGACATAATCGGGAGAATAATTGCTGAAAAGGTTCTATCAAACAAACCTAATAGTGTAATATTGTTCACTGATATATGTGCCTCAGCCGCGCCCTATATATCAAGAGAAGGCGTTAAAGTTGTGCTTTCAATCGAGGATTTAACACCCGAATATAAGGGATATTCGGCAGAAAAATCTCAAGTTTTCTTCAAACTGTTAAGAGAATATGCTATGGAGGCTGATTTAGTAATTACACCAAGCTTTATGCTAGAAAGAAGACTTAAAGATCTTGATATCAAAGCATGCACAGTCCCAATTGGGCTGGAACCGGTCCTAAATACCGAAGAGGCTTTGGATAGGGAACTTCTCTTATTACATGCTGGACAGGTAAATGATAAAAGAAAATTGGCTATAATAATGTCACTTGCTGAGAAATATCGAATACTATTACATGATGCAGGTGCTTTCTCAAAACAAATACGTCATCCGAACGTAAAAAAGTATAGACTTGCTTCTCCAGAAGATGCCCTCAAGCTCTGCAAGAAAGCCTCAATAGGTCTAGTAATAGAGTATAGAAGGGCATATACACTTACTAGACTTTACTATCATGTAGCAATGCTACAGCCCATTGTTGGGCGCGGTATGGGACCATGGTTAAATGAGGCCAAAAACTTAGGTGTGGAAATTAACTCGCCAGAACTTATCCAGAATATTTATGAAAATTATGGCGATTTCGTGACTCCTTTAGTTAAGATAGTGGAGAAATTAAAGTTGCCATATGTTCATAGATTATTACTAGACTTTCTCCGACGAGTGTAAAAAATGTATGTAGTGCACCCCCCTCAGAGTGTGATAAAAGCAGTAGTTCAAAGAATAGTGTATGGTAATTGGTACGTACATGGGTACGTGTGGGTACGTAGAGAATTTGATACGTGGCTTCTTGCGCGGCTAGATCAGTTGATAGATGGGTGCCTTATTGACGAGCCCAAAACTTGGAAATATACCAAAAAACTTGTATTAAATAGAGAGATTAACTCAATACTCGATATAGGCGCACATATAGGTGGATATTCTGTCGTTTTAGGAAGGAGAATTTCAGGAGTAGCTGTGGAACCGATGCCTGATACCTTCAGAATACTCGTATATAACATCCTTATCAATCAATCTAATATCAAAGCGTTGAATATGGCTGTATACGATGGTAGCGCTCCAACAGTCAAGCTTTGTAGGTCGCCATGCCATAGCGGAGCTGATTTCATATCTGATGAGGGAGATGTTGAAGTTCCCCAAACAACTCTAAATGATCTATGGGGTATATATGGACCCTTTGACTTAGTCAAAGTAGATGTTGAAGGAGCTGAAGATAAAATCTTTAAATCCACAGAGATAGAGCCAAAATATCTAATTGTTGAGGTAAGATCATGCACATGGCCCATTGTCAGAAAACTCATTTCTAAGTCGTATAGGATAGTATTTATGGAGAAACTTATCAGAAGTAAGAAGGTGTTTAATGTTTTTTTGAAAAAGAGATAGAATTATGCCTAGGAATAAGAATTCGATTATTTTACTATCAGGTTCTGATTTCAGCCCTGGAAGAGCGCTTTACATATGTAGAGCTCTAGAATCACTCGGACTAGAAGTTACAATGTTAACTCATGAACCCCCCTATCAGAGAGGACAAACAGCATATGAGGATACTGATCTCTTAAAAGCAAGAATTCTAAAAATAAAAATACCTTTTGTCAAAGCGTTACATTCATCGCTACTAGGTAGGCTAGCAATTTATATCCTTTTTTCATTTCTAGCCTTCATAAGGTTACTTAAATTTTCGAATAATGTCTACACGGTGTACTCAAGAGGGCCGCATCCATTTACAGATTTTGTAAGTGTGTTAGTTAAAAACTTCAGGAAAGGAATTAAAGTAGTATCTGATATTACTGACTTATGGCCAGAAAGTTTGATCTTCATGTCTGAAAATCTATTTTCGAAAATACTCCAGTTAATAGGCATTTGTTTTAATAGAGTCGTGTATAAGCGATGTGATTACATTGTTGTCCATAATTACTATTTTAAAGAATATGTTTGGAAAGTCTACTTAGAAGGTCAAGTAGAAAGAGATAGAATATTTATAATTCCTCA
>QMRV01000384.1 GCA_003649445.1 Thermoprotei archaeon
AACATACGATGAACTAGCAAAACTAACAGAAGGATATTCTGGGAGAGACATAGCAAACATATGTAAGGAAGCAATAATGAAAATGCTTCGCAGAGCAAATCCAAAAATAACGGAAATACTGAACAAAGTAAAAGACCTATCAGAGTTAGAGAAAATAACCTATAAAGTAGCGCCAATAACAAAGCAGGAACTACTGGAAGCAGCAAAGAAAGTAAAACCAGCAACGACGAAACAAGATGTAGAGAAGTATAGTAAGTTATTTAAAGGGTGAAGAAATATTGACTAGAGGCGTCTATATTAAAAACACAGCAATAGTTTTTCTAATATTCATTTTAATATGTGTAGAAACTCTAGACAACATAATATTTTTAGCAGAGCAAAATAAGACCCTATGGTATAGAGAATTTCCCGATGAAGTTCTTTACATATCTTGGGACCCTACAGGAGACAAACTTGCGGTAGTTGGAAAATTCAATAAATTGTACATAATTTCAGGGTTCAAAGGGGAAAAAATAAGCACTATACATTCAATGTTGGAAAAGGGTGGCAGAAAAGTAATATGGAGTAGAGACGGAAGATATTTAGCTATAATAGGTCTTGATAGAAGATTATATATCTTCGATAGCGGTGGTAACATGCTCTGGAATAGCTCAGGTTGGGGCTATTTAGACGTTACTTGGGGCCCAGGAAATAGAATAGCATCATCCGGCACAAGAGGTTATAGTGTTCATGTTTGGACAGGAAAAAACTTGAATCTCGATGTGGTGGTGAGGGAACCGAGGAATATCCTAAGATTTCATATAGCAACACGGGATACGAGTTTGCAATAGGAAGCAGAGACGGACTCAGGGTAACTACATGCGTAGATATAATATGGAGCGTAGGGAGAGACGCGTTTAATTGGAGCACTCACTATTGTACATCCTTATCCTGGAGCCCCAATGATAAATACATCGCTATTACATACAAAGATTACACTGATGAAATCAATACTCACCTATACTTAGTTTCAACAGAAACTCATAAGATACTTGACCATAAATGTTTATCAACATGGTATGTCAGTAAGCTAGAATGGATTTCTGAAGAACACTTAATAGCTTTATCACCTCTTGAAGGATACATATGGTTATTAGGCATAAAGAATAATAAAATAATAGACATTAAAGTCATAGCTACTAGTTCTCCACTAAATGACATTTCTATACAACCCGAGGGTTCCTTGTTAGCTGTAGCTTATGACAATAAGGTTTGTGCATGGAACATAAACGAAGTTTTAAATACCCCCAGCTTATACTTGCATGGACAGCAAGCAAATGTTGTAACTATGACTATAGAAAATACTAAGACAGTTACTCATACCAAGACTTTCACTTATAGTTTTACTGTATCTTCAACAGTATTGACAACAAAAACCGTGGTAAATACTATTACAAAGACAAAAACCATATACTTGAACTTCACTAAAACATCTATAGGAGATCTTTTTATACCTACAGTTATAGCCATGGTCTTTATAACCGCAGGGTTCTTATTAGGCAGACTCAAGAGAGGTTAAATAATGAGCGGGATGTCATTTAGCAGCTTAGTAATAATAGTAGGTGGACTTGTTGGTGGTATATTAGCTTACATAGGTCAGAAAAGACAAGGAAGAAAAGTAAAACCAGGACTATATAATCTTTTAAATAAGAAACTAGAAAGCTCCTTCAAAAAATTTATACTGCCAAACCGTTTAATCGAAAGTTCAGTAGTGTTTAGAGAACAAATCCTAAGCAAAATAATCGCGTTTTCATCTCAGCGGGCGCTTGTGAAGCTAGGTTGCGGTGGTTGGGGGTGCTCATATTTATGTGAAAATAAAATTAAAGTTGTCTTGAAAATTCCTAAAGGCTTTGAAACTCTAATTGAAACTGGCGAAATTCCTACAATACCTCAAAAACTTATGGATCGTATTATTGAAGTTGCTTTTGCTGTTTCCAAACTTGATCATCCCCATATTTTGAGGCTTTTGGGTTTTAGTAGGAGCGTTCCTTTGCTTGTTTACGAGTTTGCTGATGGTGGTAGTTTGTGGTGGCAGCTTGGTCAGGGTTGGAGTCCTTCTCTTGAGTATGTTTTGCTTATTGGTGTTCAGCTTGCTGATGCTTTGAGGTATATTCATAGTAGGGGTTTGGTTCATGGTGATATTAAGCCTTCAAACGTTTTTATTGTTAATGGTGTTGTTAAGCTTGGTGATTTCTCAGGCCTTGTTAAGCTGCTTTCTGAGACAAGTTCTTTAAGTAGGATGACATATACTCCTGGTTTCCGTGCTCCTGAGCAAGTCTATAGTAATTTGAGAAGAGAGGCTAGGAGGAGGGGTTTTGAGAATCGTATTGATGTTTATCAGCTTGGTAACTTACTTCTCTTTCTTCTTACTGGTAAGACCGTGGATGGCGAGGATGCTATCGACGAGAATGTTATTCGTGAGGCTGTCAGGGGCTTAGATAAGCCTATAGCTGATGTTATTGTTAAGCTTATGAAGCCTAAACCTTGGGAGAGAATTAGTAGTGAGGAAGCTGTGAAAGAACTTTATAGACTGTATGTTAAATATTCTGGTAAAGAATAGGTTGAGCGTGGTAATTCTTGAAACATAGTTTATTTAGATACATAGTTTTATGGACTA
>QMRV01000385.1 GCA_003649445.1 Thermoprotei archaeon
AACATATACTACTCAAATAATAAACACACTAAATTAAAACATTAGAATGGAAAGCCAAAATACTTGCCAGCAGGTTTCAATAGCTCAGCTAACACCATATTCCTCCAACAGCTCCTCAAAACTCCTAACATCACCTTCAACAATATCCCTAAATGATTTCTCCAATTCCCTAACAAACTCTTCACCATACTTTCTAGAAGCCTTAACATCTATTCTAACCAAAACCTAAACACCGAACCCAGCTATGCCTTATACGCACATACAAATTCACTATAAAATTAGAGTACAGTTATAGTCTTTTTGGAGCGTTTCTTTCATGGAGTTTTATAGAGGTTAATGTAAACGTTATAGTGTATGTTATTAAAGCTGTTATAGCCCAATATGTTGGTATTGCTGGTTCCAAATGGTAGCTTTGTCTAAAAAGCTCTGTAGTATAGGTGAGTGGGGACAGTAGCGCTATAATCATCATTAGCGTTGGCATTTCCCCTAAAGGTATGAAGACCCCGCTTATAAATATTAGGGGGAACTTCAGCATTGACGATAGCATCATTATATTGGCTGGGGTATCTGAGGGTGGGGAGGATAGTAGTAAGCCTAAGAAGGAAAAGCAAATTGCAGACGCTAATACATTAAAAGCCAGTAACACAATGTTTGCTGGATAAACACCCATAACCATACTAGACACTATTATTGTAAGGGTTATCCCGGCACCAAATATTGTAGAGGCTAATGCATCCCCCATTAATATCATAGCCATGTTTACAGGAGATGTTAGGAGCCTTTCAAAAGTTCTAGAACGGGTCTCCCATGGAGCAATAATGGGCCCTATAGCTGTTGAGGTAAAGAATAGGCTCATAGCTGTTATACTAACAACTGCCTCTACAGGGCCAATACTCCTCCCCCAAGCATATGCTAGGTAGAGAAATAGTGGTAGTAAAAGGCCGAATATTATTACGGGACCTTTAAAATAGTAGATCTTCATATCCTTCTTAGCTATAGCCCAAACCCTGGTAAGCCACTCGATAGTAGACATTCAGCCCCCTCCAACAATTTTTAAAAACACTTCTTCAAGGCTCGGCTCTACCACGTTAAGAGACCTAATTTTTAACCTGTAGGTTCTAGCATAAGCGACAATGTCACCTATGGTTTCATCTACATCCTCGGTATAAACCCTGTATTTACCATTAGAAAACTCCACCTTACATTTTAAAGCTTTAGAAAGCACATCTACACTACCAACCTCTCCCTCAAACCCTACTTCAATAACATGCAGTTTCATATAGGTCTCCTTCAATTTCTCCGGAGTACTGATTGAGGCTAATCTCCCGTTATTTATAATTGCTATTCTGTTACACAGCTTCTCAGCCTCCCACATGTTATGTGTCGTTAGAAATACTGTTACACCCTCATCTCTATTTAACTTCCTTAACGTGTCCCTTATCTGCTTAGCACTCTGAACGTCAAGTCCACTAGTGGGCTCATCTAGGAATAGCAGTGTTGGTCTATGTATTAACGCCATACATATTAGTAGTCTTTGACGTAAACCTTTAGACAGTTTCTTAGCCTTTACATTTTTACGTTCAAGCAGATTCATTAACTCTAACAGTTCTCTAACTCTACTCTCCCTTACACCCTTAGGTACATTATACAGTTCAGCCATAAACATCATGTTATCCCAAACTGTTAGGTCTAGATAGACGTTGGAATCTTCTGGAACAACACCAATACGTTTCTTAACATCTAAAGGCTTCTCTAAAACGTTAAAACCTAGAACAAAAGCTCTACCAGAATCTGGCGGCAGTATTCCCGTAAGCATTCTAACAGTAGTTGTTTTACCTGCACCATTAGGGCCTAGGAAGCCAAATATTTCACCCTTATAAACTTTAAAACTAACATTATCAACAGCAACCACCCCGTTAAACCTCTTAGTTAACCCCTCAGCCACTACAACCTCAACCACTCCTAAACACCCAACAGTAGGCTTCACTAAGAGAGTAACCATTCTAAAACTCTCTATAGCTCCACATAAATACCCTACTACACCCTTCAAGCAAAGGTTTCAACGCCCTAATCTAGCTTAGCCTATACCCTATTTTAACGTCTAAAACATTTGTATGAGGAAAACCCATATATAAACACCCACACCATTAACAGATAAGCAATAACGATTTAAAGAAACCTTAAGCTTAACAATTTTTCCCTTCCACATTATTTTAGGCACTTAGCTAAGATTATTACAGCTAAAACTGCGGGTTTTGAAACACTTGCAGAAACATACTGGAACACAGTAAAACTAGCAATAGCTGGCCTTTTCATCTACGCCTTCATACGCGCTCTAGTTAGCAGAGGATAGGCAAGTAACCCAAGCATCAAACACAGAAACCTTACCTAACGCCTACATTTTCGCAGCTTAAACTGTCTCGCTATTTTACGGTTTAGTTTTTAGAACCGCATTGTTCCTCACCTTTACAGTTTCAGTTAATTGCCATGTTAAAGGCCCTACAGACACTTAGAGTTTGCTTATTTTGACGAGTGTTGGTTGCGGCTTTTCTACTAAAGCAACTATTACATGCCCTGTTTTCAAATATTTAACGTAACTATTAACCTGAAGCTAACAGTTCTACATACCCCTTAATGCCTTTTTAAACCCCACCAT
>QMRV01000386.1 GCA_003649445.1 Thermoprotei archaeon
ATTCACCTTTAAGAAGAAGTGTTTAATGGATGTTTTAAAGGCAGGCTTTGTTGGGTGGCTTCCAACAATAATTGTTCTTGCAGGGCAGTGGTTAAGTGTACTAGCGGTTTTCGGATACGCTGGAGCTTCAATGACAGGACACTTCTACATAGCATTCACACTAGCAAATGCCGTGTTACTCATATCGACAAGTTTAAGCACACTCCTACTACCAGCACTAAGCGGCATGGCTGATGGAAGAAAAAGGGCAACTTGGAAAGCCTTCAAAATAGGTTTCTCAGCAATGATCCCCGTAGCAACAGTGCTTTTAGCTTACCCTAAAATACCAGCCTACATCCTAGGCGAACAATACAGCGACATAGCGTTACCTCTTCAAATACTTGTCCTAGCGATAATACCCATAGCGTTAACCGCGAGCGTAAACAGCCTAACGTATGCCTACGGAAAATACCGGGAAGTCCTAGGAATAGGTTTAGCACAGAATATTCCAAGAATAATCCTATACCCAACACTAACCCCTATAGCGGGGGCTTCGGGAGCCTCAGTAGCGTTCCTAGTAGGCTCCATAACAGGTTTAGCATATGCTTTAAAAACATCCCGTAAAATAGGTTTCCAAATAAACTGGGCAGATATAGGGAAATTCCTAACACCACTACCCATAGCCTACATAGTGTCAAAAACCCTGCCATGGCAGGTAGGTGCACCAGCACTGCTAGCAGCAGCGTTCGCAATAACCGTTAGCGTACTTAGGAAAAGAGAAGTAAGGGAGGCAGTAGTGGCCATAGTGCCGAAAACGTTCCAGCCAAAAATACTTAGCATACTGGAGAAACTACACATAACAAGCTAAACACGCTAAAGCCCCACACTAAAACACCATACATGCTTCATAGGGAACAACGTACAAAAAGAAAACTACGCAGAAACATGCCAGATGTTCTAACGCATTATGCGGTAAGCTACCTTGTAGCTAGCAGGGTTGTTAAGCCCAAGCATGCCGCAGTACTTGCCGTAGCGGGCTTTATATGATTATACTTTTATATGTTCTCTATGGCTGTTTTTCTCTCCGTGAGGTGATGTGTGGAAAGCTTATAAGCATGGGTGCTAGTCATGGGCTCCATAGATATTGTGGATCAACTTCGTAGACGTAGCAGGGTATTCTATGAATACGCCCGTATAGCCTTCGAGAAAGGAGATTATGATTTAAGCATCTTCATGTACGAGCAGTCCATCCAGTTACGCTTAAAAGCTCTCCTACTCAGGCTTCTCGGCTTCATGCTGAGAGGGCGTAGTGTTAGAGAACTACTAGGTGTTCTCTCAAAAACCTTGAAGGAGCTGGGTAGAGGGGGTCTTGCAGGTGAGGTAGACGGGTTTGCGGGGGACGCGGAGAAGCGGGCTTAGAGTGCTTGAAGAAGCATATACAGCGGCAAGATACCTGCTAAGAACCTATGAGCGCGGCGATGCAGCTGAGGTAGCGGAGCTAGCCGACAAGTTGCTCACATTACTTGAGAAGGTGGAGGAGTATGTCTTCGGAAAACATTGGCCTCGCAGTAAGGATTCAAGCAGGTAGGCTTAAGGAGCTGCTTAAGTGGAGGAAATACCTTAAAATACTCGTTGAAGCCGCTGGAAGAGTCTTCGGCAGCGATGCCGAAGTCTACGTTTTCGGCTCAGCTGTAGAAGGTAAGCTCACAGCCAACAGCGACATCGACATAGCAATAGTGGTAGAGGAAATCCCGAAAAAAGGGTTAGAAAGAGCAAAACTCATGGACAGGCTATGGGAAACCATGGAGTCCAACGGAGTACCGTGGTGGTACCCCTTCGAAATACACCTACTCACGAGGGAGGAGCTGAAACTACTGAAAAACACGAAACTTATCAGTGCATCCAAGCTAATTGCTAATTTAAAAGAAATCCGAAGCAAATAGCAGGAAAGCAATGGCGAAAATAAACACAGTACTAAATGCCCTAACATCGAAGGAGCAATAACGCTTAAACTTTACACAACCCGATATAGATGTGTTGCTGAGGATGCATAGGTGGGCTACGCACAGCGTCGTACCCGTAGCGCTAGTAAGTTTAGCTATAGCGGTAGCTCCGCTATACACAAAGCGTTGCTCTAAGATATCTTGCAGTAGCTACATTACTCTACACACTACACATAGTCCTCGACGTCTTCACAGCACCAACACCCTTGCTATGGCCACTAACGAGTAGCTCCTATATGATTACTTTAGGCATTAATGGAGTGATAGGGGGCTCTTCTATTGGTTTTAATCCCTGTATAGAGATAATTATTGAGCCAAGCAGTTTCTCTACACGACAAATCCTGTATGGGCCGATAGTGTCGGAGTTTGGAATCATAGTTGCTGTAGTTATTACGGTAACATTGATTAGTGAACGATTGTATAGGAGATCATGAAGATGTTATTGGGATGAAGAAGTGACTAAAATAAATAGGGAGTTATTTAATAGGTGTATCGAAGAAGCTTGTGAGGCTTTAGAGGAGATTAGGGAAATAATAAGTATGGGGCTAAATGAATTCATGAAATCTAGGAGGGCTAGATTTAGTCTTAGATATTCTATTGTTCTACTTGTTGAGGCTCTTGCAGATGTAGCTGTAGCTATACTTGAGAAAGATTTCGGTGTTGTTTCGGAGTCA
>QMRV01000387.1 GCA_003649445.1 Thermoprotei archaeon
CCTAACAGCTAAATCAATCATTAAGGACAACTTCTCAGTAGAACCCATATCAGAAACACTTAACTCCTCAAGAAACCACCTCCTAACATCCTCAACAACAACCCTCTCCCTCTCATCGAGAACAGGCTGAATAACCCTATACTCAAGAGAACCGTCAAAACGCCTAACAATCCTCACCAAGGTATACTCATCAATAGAGTACTCCTCAACAACTTCACCTCCACCTTCATTATTACCTAAGCTCAATGTTAAACCCTAAACACTCAACCAACATATTCATATACTAAAAAAGTAAAAGTTTACCCTTAACCCGGAATGCTGAATTGCGGATTGTCTAAATATTTTTAACTATTAATGAATTAAAATTTAAAGTGAATTAATCACAGAATTACTTAAGTTCGAACCTTTACTGTAACTTCTGAACCATCACTAGCAACTAATTTAATGGTGTAAACTTGTCCACTTCCCTTACTAGCTCCTGGAAATTCATCCTTATCTCCGTTCGAAGCATTGTAATACCCTATAGCAACTGCTACAGGATTTCCATTAGCTGGTATTTGAGCAGGATAGCCTGTAGTATTTGACACGTAGATAATGATGCCATTATTATTATAAGTTGCAGGAGATGTTGAATTCGTTACATAGACTGTACCATCGGGTGCTGTTATATAAGCCCTTGTTATATTTACAATTGCTGTTCCATCGTTTCTTACATACAAAACGAAATCTGTACCGTTATAGTACGCAGATTCCACTACAAGAACAGCTCTTGGTCCTGTTGTTTCAGCCAGTCTTGTTCCTACCCAGCCTGTCGCGAATACATATATTACTATTCCTGTTGCTATGGCTACTAGTATCAGTAGGGTTGTAGCTACTATGGGGGAAATACCCTTTCTTAACCTCATTAGTTACACCGGGAATAGTTTGGTGTTTAGATATTTAAAATTGACTAGATGGGATCGCGCAATATCTTAGGGGTAGCTCCATATAGATGCTTTTACGTAATTATGTAGTGTAGATTGCTTAGACTACTCGCTTATTTGAGTACTTAGAGTATTTTAGTATTTATAAACTTCTGAATATTACGAGTACCTTTATCTTCTTTCCTCTGTGTTTCTTTAGTTTCTCTTGATACTCTTTTGGTGGATAAATTAGTGTCCTATCGTAAGAGAACTTCATTAATGTAGCTTCAAAAACATAAACCTCGTACAATATCTATCACCGTATACGTATTTAGATAGCAAAGTTTATAAAGATTGTTATCTAAATACCTACATAGGTGCTAGGGAATGAGGGTCTTAGCAACCGCTTTAACCTTAGCGGTTGCTAAGACCCTAGCCAGCATCGCAAATTACTTCAGTTTCTTAGAGCATATCGTGATTGGACACAATACGTTATAGACCAGATATGGTGTGATAAGAAAATACCCTCCATGAAGGAGTTACACTACATGTTCTATAGGGTGCTTAGGGAACAGGGTTTTAGAGCTCATCATTGTCATAAGATTGAGAGGAAAGCTAGAGAAGTAGTTAAAGCTACTAAGAATAACAGCGGAAGTAAACCAATTCTCAGGAAATTAACAGCTAGACTAGATTACCAAGACTACAAACTAGACCCAAGCAGTAAAACAATAAAAGTAGCTGTTCTAAATAATGAGTGGGTTGAGCTAAAGCTAATATGGTATAGTTACCTAGATAAATACTTTAATGGTGAATGGAAGCTAAAGGAGATACTGGTAAGCTATAGAGATAACACAATATGGTTTTACTTCACCTTTGAAAGGGAAGTTGTGTTTAGACAGCCGAGAGCCATTATAGGTATAGACATTAATTTCGATAATGTAACCTACACCATAATTGATTTACGAGGTAACCTAGTAACTATGGGTACCATACCGTTCAATGGGTTGAAGAGAGCATTAGCCCATAAGGTAATTGTAGAGAAGATTCAGAGGAAGTACTCTAGGAGATGGAGATACATTAAAGGAATAAGAGAAGCTATTAGGGGACATGGTAGGAAGGCAAGGAATATACTCATTGATTCATGTCATTATGTTTCTAGGAGAGTAGTTGAGATAACTAAGGAGTATAGTGCATTAATAGTTCTTGAAGACTTAAATAAACTCAAGAGCAGGGCTAATGGCTCAAAGAGATTCAATAAGAGACTAGCCTTATGGACTTATCGTAGGATACAGAGCTGCATTCATTACAAAGCATTAATAGAAGGATTAGAGATAAATTATGTTAATCCTAAGGGAACCTCTAAGTTATCGCCTATTGGTGATAAACTAGTATTCATTAATTATAGATGGATTAAACTGCCTAATGGACACATTGTTACTAGAGATATTATTGCCTCATGGAACCTAGCACTAAGATGTCTTAAGTCTTTAACCAGAGATGTGGGGCTTCGTGGTTATGTGGAAGCCCTGAAAGCCCCCGACCAGATGCAGACCCAAGAGGGGATGAAGGGTAAGCCCGGCAAGTACCCGTAGTTTCGAAAATACCCAAAATATAATGCACGGGCAACCACTAGGTAATGTCTAACCCTTTTTAAGTTTCTTCTTTAGCTTAGGTAGTTATTGGTGTTGTTAGTTATGGTTGGATTTAAGGAGTTTGAGCGTGAGTGGAAGGGTAAGGAGGGTACTATTGCTGA
>QMRV01000388.1 GCA_003649445.1 Thermoprotei archaeon
TCATCGATAATTAGAAATGAAAAGTATTTTGTTAAAACATCTATATGTCTATAGGCTGTTTGATATGTAGAAATAGTTATGGGGGAAAGTCTTTTTTTCTCACCATAATATAAGCCTATGTATTCTTTTTTAACATCTGTGAATTTAACTATCATGTCCTGCCATTGAAACATTTGTTCTTTAGTATAGGATACTATGAGTGTTCTTTCAGAGAGCTTAGCCATAGCAGCTATGGCTATGATGGTCTTTCCTGCACCAGTTGGTAAGGCAATAACGCCTTTAGCCCCCTTATTAAGCCATGTGTTTAGTGCTTCCTTCTGATAATCTCTTAAAGTAACGTTAAGTTTAATGTTGAAGGGGAGTTTTAGAGAGTCAGATAAACCTGTTTCATCAATTACTCTTAGTCCGAGCTCGTTGAGTTTCTTTTTAAGCTCAAAGAAATATATTGGCTTTACATATATTTTCCTTAGACGCCTATCGTAGGTGACAAAGTCCCTGATTTTGTTGAATTTCTCTCCTAAATATATGTGTGTTTGAAGAAGAACTCTATTTTGATCCCAAATCAGCCTTACTGTTCTCTTCTCTAAAATACGTTCCTTAATTTTCTCTAATATCTTTTCATTAAGTGCTATGCCTATGTCCTCTAGTATGGAAATCACATCTTCGTATTCTAAATTGCTTTTATGTATTTTATTGAAGTTTATAACAAACTTTGCTACTCTATTTGTTCGGCCTAAATAGTCTGCTATAGTAAGTAGCTTCTCATAGTCTTCTTTATCTAACCACTTTTTTACTTCAAAGTATATTGACAATGCTCTTTCACTCCATGTAATCATATCCTATAATCATAGTTTTTCCGGGCGCTTCTATTCCTGCTTCTCTTAATGCCATAATGATATTTTTAATGACATTACCTATGTCTTTTAAACTTAGTAGGTTTATTACAATATATACGGTATCTCTGTTTTCTCTATAAAATGCGAGGTTTTTTAATACGTTACTTCTCTTTAGACATGCTAGCACGTTGCTCCATGTGGTTCCTCGCTTCTCTATATCGCTTTTATTTAAAATGACCTTTATTCCGTGAACAATGGCGTTTTCCTTTGTCAAGACATCTATTTCAATACTCAGCGAAACTAAGGGCTCTGTAGAGAAGAAGAACTCTAAGTACCTACTACCTCTATGTATTGCTTCTTCAAAAGCCCAAAGTATGTAATAATCTTTAGGTACATATTCTTTTAATGCTCTTTTAATTTCCTTTACTGAGGTTCTTAACATAGTTTATTCCATATTGTATGATTTAACCTAAAACTTTATCTGGTTCTTGATGTTTTTAAAACTTTGGAGTGAAATATATTGATAATTAAGCTCGTTGGCTGCTTAGAATATGTTGAAAATCTTGAGAGAGAGTACAATAAACTTTTAGAGAAGGTTAACATGGAACTGGAGAAAAAAGGCATTAAAGCACGTGTTTTCTTGGCAAAAAACATAAGAAATGTTAATGGAAAAGTTTTTGTAAAGTACCTTGGTACGAGGATCAAGATTTTTGGCGAAGTTGATGTTTCTCAAATAACTTTACCTTCACGCTTCCCTCTAGATGGCTTTGAATACGTTATTGAGAAAGGCACTATGTTATGTTCTTATAAGGTATTTAGAAAGTTCGCTAATATGCTAAAACAATGTAGGGTTATTATTAGTCTTGATAACGTTAGAGATAAAATTATTGGAGAAATAATGGGAGAGGCATATAGGATTAAAGAATACTACAGTAAACTACTTAAAGCTCCAGTAAATTGGGTTCCTTTAGTAAAAACAAGTATTTTAAGAAAGGCATCAAAAACATTAAATATTAACTATGAAGATCTTATTGACTACCTAGCATATCTAAGAGATAAAGGTGTAGTAAAAATAATGTTCGGTGAAAAAGGAGAACTCTGGTTGCAAGTGCTTTAAATTAATTCCATAAACCTAAACTACCACTTGCTACTTCAGCTAGTCCTAATATTCTTAAGTCTGTATTTTTACCACTTATCCTAGAGTGAGTGATAGAAATGCAAATAGGTCGAAGTAGCGAAGAACTACTTGAACACCTATCATGGCTTGCAAGAGTGAAACTTACAAGAAGAGAGAAGGAGATATTAGTTAAAGATATAGCCAAAATTATAGATTTCTTTAATAAGTTAAGCGAAGTTAATGTTGAAAATATTGAACCCACAACCCACGTTATTGAACTAGTTAATGCATTAAGAGAAGATATCCCGTGTAAACCCATGGAAACAAGCGAAGCTTTAGCAAATGCCCCTTCAAAAGAGGATAACTTCTTTAAGGCGCCAAGAATACTATAGGTGATCATGATGGTCTTGTTTTCTAAACCAGCTTACATGTTAAAAGAAGAAATAATTTCTGAAAACGTATCCATAGTGGATTTAGTATGCAAACTTTATGAAAGAGTACGTAAGCTTGATCCTATAATTAACGCTTTCATAACATTAAGAAGCGAAGACGAAGTTATTAAAGAAGCAGAGATGAAGGAAAAGGAGGTTAAAAAAGGAAAAGCTAAGGGACTACTATTTGGCATACCTATTGCAGTCAAAGACAACATATCAACTAAAGGTATTAGGACTACATGTGGTTCTAAAATATTAGAAAA
>QMRV01000389.1 GCA_003649445.1 Thermoprotei archaeon
GCTATAACTTTAACTTTCCTATGGGCCATTTCTTCTAGAACATCGTCGAGAACTTTCATAAAACCGTAGTAGCCTGTTCCAATAACTAGATATTCGAAGTCCTCATCCAATATTTCTCTTAGATCTTCTAAGCATAGTTTATGGCCTTCCACCCTCCACCAGTTGCTTATAATTCTCTTCGGCGTTATAATTAGGTCTCTGCTATATTTTCTTCCATCAACAATTATTACTCCGAAGTCGTAATAGTCTATGTTTGGCATAGTTTAAGACACCTAAGATGACCGATCGGCGATTACGGTAATTAAACTTTATTGGAAAATACGCTATATTTTTCTTAACAAAATACTTTAACTACTATTGAATATTTACTATGATTATGGGGGTAGTGTGTCAACACGTTTCTTAGAGAGAATACCTACATATGTTCAAGGTCTTGACGAAGTTCTTAACGGAGGCATTATTAAGGAAAGTATATTACTTATTGCCGGAGGTTCAGGTACGGGAAAAACTGTTTTAGCTTCTCAAATAGCCTACTTTAATGCTCTTCACAGCAAAAACGTTATTTATGTTAGTTTTGATGAAGGACTTAAACTTAAGGACTACTTAAAAGGATTCGGCTGGAATCTAGATAAATTAATTGAAGAGAGAAAGTTTAAGCTCTTAGATCTTGTTGCCCCTACGGAAACCTTAGCTAAAGATATCATAACATTTATCGCTCATGAAATAAGAGAGTTTAATGCTAAGCTTCTTGTCCTAGACTCTCTTACTACACTGCTTTTAAATACTCCTGAATTAGCGAAAGCAAGAAGCCTCGTAGATGTTTTAAGAAAAATTAAACCTCCAGGGGTGACAGTTATTGCTACAGCTAACGTGTTTTATGGAACTAGGAGAATAGGTACTGGTGTAGAGGAGGTTATCGCGGACACCATTATCTTACTAAAGAGGTTTATTCATAAAGGCGAATTAAGAACGAAAATGTATGTTTTAAAAATGAGAGGTAGTGCGCATAGTAGAAGAGCTCATGAACTAGTATTTACAAATATTGGTGTTAAAGTAATTCCTCTTATGCCGGCTTGATGGGGTCAAATTGGTTTCCGCAGACCTACACTTAATTACGGTATCTGTTATTTGGACAACAGCCCTCTTCTTAGCCTTAACTGTAATCATGTATTATTATATGACGATAGCTACAACCCTTAAGGAACTATGGCGTATATTGTTTGCTATACTTGTACTGTATTCGGCAACATACTTTTCTAATGCTCTATTCTATACGATAGTTGTCCTAGTTTTAGGAAGTAGACCAGAGTGCTTTAGCTTCCACGGTAAAAGCATACCCGGCCTTATAGGCATTACAGCCTCAGTAATAATGGCACTTATTCTTAATTATATTTCGTGTTTAATAGTGAGCAGAGGAAACGAATTTAGAGCAATAAAAATCTTAATTACTAAACCACCATACGTAATTACAACTTTCCTACTTCTTCTAGGCCTAATATATGTATTTCTAGGTCCTTCAGCACTATATGTTTATGCTTATGGAGACTACACCGTATACTATGATCCCACAGCCCTAATTATTTTCTGGACTACACTCATACTACTATTTCACGTTCTACATGTCATATATAGTAAAGCAGAAAGTCTTTGGAGAGTTAAAGAAGTAATTAGTAGTCTTAAAATAATAAGCTCTCTAATCTATACTCAGCTAACAATAGGATTAGTAGCAATGACCTATTCTAGTATTTTTCTACGTTCAGCTTATGGTTTCATGAACATTACGTGGCTCATTATAGGCTTAGCCATGGCGTACATTTTCCCAAAATCTCTCCTAGCACCATACATACGGTATGTTGAAGGATACAGTACCGTGTTCTTAAGAGAAAAAGATGTTGAGAAACGTGAAATAGAAATGCAGAAAATACTTGTAGAATATGATCCTAAAACAGATTACTTTAGAGAGGTTACTAATAATATTTTAAATTACTTTAAAGGATTACCTGTAGTTATTGTTGGTTGTTTAGGTAAACCATTTGTAAATAAGAGAACATCATTGAAAGCTATACCGGTTCTGGTTGCAGTTAGCAGTTTAGTTGCGCAGAAAGAAGGAGTTTCAATAACGAACCTGCCACTTATTTTACATACATTGCTTAGCGTTTTAAGCAATATTAAGGGTGTTGCAGTAATTATAATTGATGACCTAACAGATTTGATTATAGCTAATGACGTTAAAAGCGTTTATATGTTCTTAAAACAGCTTTTTGAACATGCTAGAACAGCTGCATGTATAGCCTTGCTTAACAAGCAAGCCGTAGATGAAAATACTAAAGCACTATACGAAGGAATTTTCGATAGTATTTATATTGTTAATAGTAGTGGTTCGCGGAGAATAAAGTAGTAGAAGCGTTTTAAACATTACATGTAGGACATCCGCCTGCATAATCCTCTGGTGCTGCATGATACTCTTTCTTTTTTAACCTGAATCTTATTGGCATGAGTTTAGCTAGTTTCCATTCTTTGGGTTTAACTTTGAATAATTCTTCTTTAACACCAACATAGATTACTTGTTCCCTCTTAGACTTGTCCCTATAAACCGTTATTCCTTTACATTTAAGCTTCCAAGCTTCTAAGTATACTTTTCTAACA
>QMRV01000390.1 GCA_003649445.1 Thermoprotei archaeon
ATGTAGAAGTTAAGCCTAATGAGCACGTTGAAGTGAAGGTGTATGTAGAGCCTGTAGGAGATTTCCGTGAGGAAGTGGGTGTTGAAGTAAATAGAGGCTTCATTGACCCATCTAGGAAGACGCTACCATTCGAAGCTATCTGGAGACTTAAATCTGAAGCCACTGAAGGCATATATACATATAAAGTTAAAGCACATCATGGTAAGCTTTCCAGAGAAACAACATTAACTGTTAAGGTACTAGGCGAATACGAGGTTATAGTTAGAGATCTCTCCGACTACGAGCCCATGCCAGGAGATGTTATCGAGGAAGCAAGCAACATAGAAAGTATAGGTACTCTTCAGAACATTGCAGAGCGTCTAGGAGGTTTAATTGAGGCCTTATCAAATGTTTACATGGAAGCAAGTGGATACGAGGGTAAGGTACAGATAACAATAAATGGGGTTGCGATGGATGATGCTAAAACCATAATTGATAGTGTAAAATCATTGAAAGACCTAAATGTAAACGCAAGATTAGTGTTTCAAAATGCTAGGCCGCTCGATGAGCTTAAGGCTAGGCGGCTGAATGCTATCAAGTTATTCCTTACTGGTGTTAAGGTTAGAGTTAGGAGGAAGCGAACATGATGTACAGGATTACTTGGTCTGTAAAGAAAGTGAGTGGAAAACTTAGGTATTATGCCAATTTTAGATCTTATGCTACTAAAGAAAGTGAAGAAATAGAGAAAAGCCCTAGTAAAAGTAGCAATGTTGATATAAGAGCTACATTGCCGAACCCGACTGAGGTCATAGCTATAGCTAGGATGCTTGGATGTAAGGTATCTAAGGAGAAGAAATGGATATCAACAGATAATGAGAACGCTTACTTTAGGCTCATTGTGTATGCTGTAGTTAGGCGAACTCTTAGGAAGCCCGCAAAAATAGACTTACTAAAAAGACTTGTCTTAGATAGGGGATTTGATACTGATGCCTGGTGGTGGGCGAACACCTTCATAAATAAGTACCGAAGCGAGGGAATAAGAAAGGGAGTGGGCATTAAGAGTCTTTATAGACCAGCTAAGGCTTTTAAGCTTATTTATAATCTAGCTGAAAAGTGAGAGAATGTCCTATATGTCATTAAACAACATAGTAAGCTGTATTTTCAACGTATTGATGAAATACAATCCTGCAATGCGATTTTATCGATATTTTGAAACTAGACCTTTACCTATCGAGCCGTTCTTTCACCAAGTAGAGGTACTATCTAGATGTATGCTAAGGGATCCGGTAAGAATTCTCATCGGAGATGAAATAGGACTTGGCAAAACTATTACGGCTATATTTTTAGGGATATATCTTCAAGATATTGGACGTGCAAAGAGAATCTTAGTTTTAGTTCCTAGAATTCTTGTAGCTCAATGGGTAGAGGAACTTAGCTACTGGGTGGAAGCAGATAATGTACATCAAATAGAGCGAGAAAATATAGAAGTCTATAGGAGCAAAAGATTCCCAGATGGATGGTACGTTATTTCAATGGATCTGTTTGTTAGAAATAGAGATGTTCGTAAAGCCGTGCTTCAGGTAGAGTGGGATTTAATAATAGTGGATGAAGCCCATAAGGTATCTCCACAGACGGCCAAGAAACGTTGGAAGTATATTGGAGAAGAGCTAATTGCTAAGCACACTGAGAGAAACGTCTTCTTGCTATCTGCCACTCCTCATAAGGGCTTTCCAGACGATTATATAGCTAGACTTCAGATCTTAGACCCTAACTTGGAGCCAGATATTCGAGTTTTAGACAATAAAAGGTTCTATAGGCAGACGTGGAACACTCTAGTATTTAGAAGGATGAAGAGTGATGTAAACAATGTCTATGAAAGGAGAGAGATCTTTAAACCTGCACACCTACGGGCCGTACTAATCAGACCTAGCAAGTTTGAAGCAGAATTCTATAGAGAGGCAGAGTCCTTCTTACTTGAACTTCTCAGGAAGTATAGGGAAGCTTCTGGAAAACGTTTAGGGGCAGTTAGGTTATTAGTGACGTTATTAGCTAAGAGAGCGTTCTCTAGCCCTGCTTCCGCATACAGTACGCTTCTCTTTATGACAGCTAAAAGGGCGGGGTTATTAAGAAAAATCAGTAAGAAAGATGCAGAGAAGAGAGCAAATGCCCTACGAAACTTCATAAGAAATCATTTAGCAGGAGACTATACTGTAGAAGAGATGGCTTTATCTGAAAACGAAAGAATCGTATTAAAGGAAATTGTAGGGACAACAGAGCCTTCAGTAGATGATATTCTTAATGCCTTTGCAGGTTACGCCTCTGTACTCCTTGATGAGGATGACATTAAGAAACTGAGGAAGCTAATGAAGTTGACTGAGAATGTTCGTAGGGAGGGGGACACTAAGATTACCAAGCTTGAGGAGCTAGTGAAATATCATCTTAGTGAAGGTTCAAAGATAATAGTTTTCACAGAGTATGCTGATACAGCTCATTACATAGCAGGAAGGCTAAAGGAAACCATAGGTGATGCTGTTAAGGTTCTCACAGGCAGAGAGGCAGGTAGTAGGAAGGAAAGAGAAGATGTTGAGAAGAATTTTATTAAAGGAGATAAGTATAAAGTACTGGTTTCAACTGATGTTCTATCTGAAGGGCTTAACCTACAGG
>QMRV01000391.1 GCA_003649445.1 Thermoprotei archaeon
CTCTACACATATGAACATGTTTCTCCAGGAGCGCTCTTCTATGGAGAAATAAAGCTGAGAGAGAAGCTCCTCGAAGGAGTAAGCTACAAGGATGCCTGCTTACTTACACTTGTTTCGCTGGCAGCACTCAAGTACTTCTATGCTGGGAGAAAAACTCTTGTAACACCAGTTATAGTAGGCTACGAGCCATCTAACTTAGTTAAATATGATTTAATTAAAATAGTTTTAAATAAATTGAAAAGGTGATATTATGGTTAAAATATATAAGGTTACACTTAAAGCTCTCTCCCCACTGATTATATCTAAAAGAATGGGATTTAAAGGATTTTCATATGAAGTAGAGAAATACATTATTCACGGAAGTATAGTGAGAGGAGCTCTCTTAACAAAAATGCTTGAAGAAGGAGAAGACCCTATTACAGTAAACAGGCTTGCTCTTTCACCAGACTATGCTATAACCCCGTTTTTAGCTACTTTAAACGAGAAAAAGAGCCTTTACATAAACTCGAATATAGCCCATAGTCTATGTTTCCGCACTAAAAAGAAAATAAAGGGTGTAAGCCCTGTCTTCAGTCTTGACATAGAAAATATAGTTTCTAAAATTAGAAACAAAACTCCACTTGAAGATATTTTGGCAGAAGTGTTCGAAAAACACTCACTGAAACTAGCTGAAACAAAGAAAACTTGGCTAATGCCCGGCGAAACAAAAACATGCTCGGGATCTGTTATTGTAGAAGAAAACAGACTATGGTTTATTCCAAGCATAAGCTCAAATGTCTCAATCGAAGTAGGACTAGACCATACTAGAGGCTCAAGTGCTCCCGGAATGCTCTACGCCTACGAACATGTATGCGAAGGAACAGTTTACACAGGATATATTACTGTAAGCGACAATTCTCCTCTAAACACCATTCTAAGCAAAAGGGAACTTATATTAAGTATCGGTAGAGGCACTACAAGAGGCTTCGGAAAAGTACTGGCTACAGCAGAAGAAATAGGCTTCAATAAAATCAAGTCAAATATTTCAAAGAACCTCCATAAACTAGAAGAACCCTATATAGCACTTGAAGCAGTAAGCCCTGTCTTCAAACTAGATCCTCTACCACTACCTCTCAGGGAAAAAGACACAGTAACTATTTCAAGTGAGTGGCTCAATAAACTAGGACTTCCTCAAGACTATGAAGCTGAATTCGAAATAATAGGAATTCTCGGAGGATACTATAGGTATCAAGGATGGTCTATGAGAAATAAAGCCCCTAAGCTCCCCGTAAAGGGACTTTCTCCAGGAAGCTTAATACTAGCTAAAATAAAGTCTATGAAAGGAGATCCTCTTGAAACGCTTTCACTACTACCGTTAATAGGCTTAGATAACTTTGCTTCACTAGGCTTTAACCTAGTTTTTCCACTTCAAAAAGATTTTATTCAAATTAAGCCATGGGAGGTGAAACTATGAATATTGACGAACTAGTTAAAATAGTTGGGAATGAGTTAAAAGAAGACGCTAAGCTAAACTATCTTTACTCAATAACTCTTGTATTTGATGTAAAATCATGTATAAGAATAGGTACAGGAGGAGCTAAAAGAGAAGCCTTTCTACCAGTACTAAAAATATCCTATGGAGAAAAATACTGCCCAGTAATACCGGAGTCTAGTTGGAGAGGAGCTCTGAGAAAGATAGGCGAAATAGTAGCCAAATCAAGCATAAAGCAACCAAAAGACTTCAAAGAAAAAATTCTGTTAAGCCACTATGAACCAGAAGAAGGTCCAATAGAACACCTTATTGTAAAACAAATTAAAGAAGAAAATGAGAAAAACATAGAGAAACTAGCAGAGTACGACATAGTAGAAAGATTTGTTCCAACTCGCGAAGAAGCAAAAAACGCGCTAGAGCCTATGATAACTTACCTCTGCCCAATTTGTAGACTCTGGGGAGGACCCGGAACAAGGAGCAGAATAATTCTAGAAGACACAATACTGCAAGAATACAAACCCTATACAAGAACTCATGTAGGCATAAACAGATCCACTAGAACAAGAGAAGAAGGCCAGCTCTACACGCCAGAATACGTTTACATAAAGCAGCTAACTTTACACTTAACAGTATATAATATTAAGCCCAAAACAATTGAAGCAAAAATACTCGCAGGAACACTAAACTGGCTAACAAAACTAGGCTTATCAATAGGAAGCTCTAAATCAAGAGGAGTAGGACACTTAACACTAAACAATGAAAAATCCCACGCATATATAGCCGAATTCAATAACATTACTTCACCACACAAGCTAATACAAACCATAGTAGACATAACATCCACATGCGAAAAAATACCATTAAACAAATTAATCGACTACCTAAAATAAATTAACTCTTTTTCTCTATTCAACTAAACGTTAAACATAGTCCGCACAATTTTCTAATATTAAGCAAATAAGACATTCTCAAATCGTAAAATCAACTACTAAAATACTAGCAATATATGCAAAATATTAGCATAAATAAAACATAACACCATACTACAAACATTACTTTTACTATATCATCAAATTAAATCTCGAAACAGCTACATTAACTACCAAGTAAAACTTATCTAATTTTATTTAAATACTATGATTAAACTTATATATTTGTTTTTTACTC
>QMRV01000392.1 GCA_003649445.1 Thermoprotei archaeon
CGCCGTCGGTACTGCTACACTATACTTGTCTACAACCGACGTTTACAATATAGCTTTACACGAAATAGGTCACGCACTAGGATTAGGGCACACTTACTCCGAGTACGACGAATATGGCCGCGAAATAGTGTATCCTTACTTCACCCCAGGCAGTCCTAAAGCATATCCATCTACTTTAGACGTCTACGGGCTAGCAGTAGTTTATTCTTGGACGAAAATAGGGTTATTTAAAGCTCCTTCAAAGATAACAGTATCTCTTCCACAAAGTATTCCATATAAACCTCTGCTAGTATGCAGAATTGAAGTATTCTCGCCTTACGGTAGTGTTTTCAGTAGTGGCGCATATCTTCTTGGAAGTGTAGTAGAGATAGGAGTGTCTTCGACAGTAGTCTATTTAAGCGAGAAAACTAGAGCTGTTTTTAAGAAATAGGCTGCGACATAAGCGCGGATTCTCCTGTAGTAAAAATTAAGGTAACTCGAGACATGAAAATATATGCTATATGGGAAATTCAACACTACGTTGAAGTAAACGGCGTATACGCTGAAGCTAACGTGTCAAGCGGATGGTATCCCGAGAATACATTACTAACAATTTCCTTAAAGAAAACAGTAGTAGAGTGCGGAAATTACACTAGAAGAGTTTTCGCGGCCTGGACCGGTTCAGTTAACTCGAACTCACCTATAGTTGTCATCGTAGTAAATAAACCTATAGAGCTTGTAGCCACATGGCGTACACAGTACTGGATTGAAGTCCACGGAATATACTCGCCCGTAAACTTTTCTCCAGGATGGTACGACAAAGGAACGACACTAAAAATACTTTTAGAAAACGAAGTAGTTGACTTCGGGAATAAAACAAGAGCTGTTTTCTGGAAATGGAGCAACGGAGCTGAAGAAAATCCTCTACAAATTACGGTGACTAGACCTCTTAATATTACGGCTCTATGGAGAATAGAATACTGGATCGAGATAAAAGACCCTCTTAAAGTGCTTCCTATAGAAAGCTCATGGTATCTTAAAGGATCCTGCTGAAGCAATAGTAGAGCTTTCTTCAAGACATAAAACACTCAAAGTAAAAGTCGGCCTCGCTGGCTCAGAAATATGGCTCAGAAAGGGATATTGGAATATAAGCAAAGTAATATATCTGCTTAAAGTAGACAACAGAACAATATTAACCGAAGTACATGCAGTGCCTGAAAAAATAGAAATAGCTTCTCCAATGAACTTAACCCTAGTAATTAATGTTAGAAAAGTTAAATTCAAGATAATAGACTACTTTGGCTTACCTGTACCTTATGCTAAAGTAGTGCTACCAGAACTGAACTTGTCTCTTACAACAGACTATTTAGGTGAAACAAAAATACATTAAATTACCTTTACGTGAAACAAGAATAATTGTAGAACACATTATATTTATGCAAATGTTGAAGGTAGGTTTATATAAAACAAAAGTAGTTTTAATTAAATTTAATATAGGATTATACTCTTCACTCAGCTTACTAATAATTGTGCTGCTAGTAGTATATACTATAATAAAATTAAGAAAAAGAAGACTTTAAAAGAAATATTAATGGAGGAACTGGTAGGAAGGAGGCGGAGGAGGCGGTGGCTGATAGTAGGGGTAAGTAGCGGGAGGCAGGGGAGCAACTTCTACTTTAAGTGTAAAGAATCCTACTGCAGCCAGTATATTCACTATTACTCCCAGTACGAGCCCTAAGACAATCATTCCTATACTCCCTATGAGACTTAGTCCTAACTGCTCCTCTGGTGCACCACCAGCAATACTGAAAACAGCTACTATGAGAATAACTACTCCTATTATTGCTAGCAAAACGAATACTATTGAGAGCCATCCAGCTGCTTTAAAAGCACCATTATTGAACTTTTTACCTGCTCTAAAGAAAGAGACTACTTGTAGAATAAACATTACTATGCCTATTACTGCCGCTACGCAGCCTATAATTATTAATGTCACTGTCAGACCTGCTAGAATTCCCATAATTTCCTCCGGTGAACCTACAGTAGGCATAGCACCCATTGTGCTGAAAACCGCTATTAAAAGACCTAGTCCTAGAATAGAGCTTATAATCATTAGTACACCTGTTGCTTTAAACACTCCATCGCCGGTCTTTTTCCCTAGCCCTAGCCATCCTATGCCGGCAAGTATTCCTCCAATGAAATTAATGAATGGGATAAGCGATAATATATATCCTATTCCTCCAAGTATCTTATAGCTCTCGCCCACAGTTTTAAATACTCTAAAAACCTTATTAAGCTTTATCAGTACTTTACTTAGTTAAACCATAACACAGAGCATAGTATAATAGATCCTAATTCTTTGTAGCCTACTCCGAAAATTTTACGTATAAAAATGTACACTATCGGCCACGACTATATATCGCCGCCTATACACGCAGGAGGCTTAAGATACCACGGCGCCGCTCCTACGCTCTCTCTGCTAATACACTTAGGCGAAGTAAAGACAGTAGCATACAATCAAGCTCACGCAGTAAAAGCGGTAGTAGACTTAGCACTAGAATACAAAAAGAAAAACGAAGAAAAAGTCATATTATTTAATTTAAGTGGCCACGGCCTACTAGACCTCAAAGCATACAACAAATACCTCAAAGGAAAA
>QMRV01000393.1 GCA_003649445.1 Thermoprotei archaeon
TACGTTTACGCACCTATCATACAGAGTATGGAATCCGAGCTTAAATCAAAGATTTTAAAACTATTAAAAGAAGATGAAGAATTCAGATACGCAGTCGCAGGACTCATAGGATTAGAAGAAATACTCAAAAGACTCGACAGACACGAAGCAGAACTAGTCAAACTCAGAGAAGACATCAAAGAACTTAGAGAAAATATGAACAAGCTGAGAGAAGATATGAATAGGCTTAGAGAAGACATGAATAGAGGATTTGAACTAGTAAACAGGCATATATCGGAGATCAGAGCCAGATGAGAATAAGGACTACCTCTCTACAGTATAGTCCTAATCGGTCTCAATTCTCGTTTAAGCGGGTCTAAGACGAGGCCGAAAATCCCCAAAGTAACCGTGCCCAAGAGGTTCTCATCCCTCTCCTCTCCGAGAAGCACCGGGCTATAATACTCCCCATAGCCGGGAAGCTCTACAACAGCCTCCGAGAGAAACCTCCTAATGACAGTGCCGTCGGCTAAGATAAGCTCCACCTAGCGCTTCGGCTTAAGACCCAGATATTCCCAAACATCCTTCTTCAAAACAGTATACGTAGCGCCCGAATCCACAAGGAACACAACCTCCCTGACGCGCCCCCACTTAACCACGCCGCGTATATGCACAAGCCCCATAACAAACCATCATTACATCAACACGGAGAAACTTAAGCCTTCCCACAACAAACACAAGAAAATATTAACCATAACATCGCAAAGAAATCTGTGGCGAAAAATGCACCGTTAATAAGAGGGCTCACGATGCTTCTCGCCTCCTAAAATCTACTTTTGCATGCGCGGCGGTAGTGGAGGCAATAGGGGTCAGGATTTATTACGACATCCACTACTATCATTGAGGAATGCCACTTATGTGGCGGGTTCTCGTGGCGAGGAGGGCTGTGAAGAAGGCTGAAAGTCTCGGCGTGTTGGATAAGTTTATGAGTTTTCTTCAGGATTTGCAGAGTAGACTTGACGATGATCCCGAGGGTACTATTAAAGCTCTTCGAGGAGAGCCAGTGATAAGGGCTGCTGGATACTCTGGTAGAAGGATTAGAATGGGAGATTATAGGATTTTCTACTATATAGACTACGAGAGGAGGGAAGTTAGAATTTTCTGGATAGAGCACAGGAGGAAAGCCTATAAGAAGCGTTAATCCTTCTTTTTCTTTAAAAGCTCCTCTAGCTCCTCAACCGTATAAAACTTTTCCTTACCCTCTATAGCTTTGATGAAAGCCTCAACTACCTCATCACTAACCTCATCAGGTTTAACCACTTCCACTTCAACCAAAGCCTTCTTACCATCAACCATACCTACTACCTTTAACATACTGCCCCTAATCATCGCGGCGCTCCGGGGGCAACTCCCTCAAACAAGCATAATTTTCTCACTTATTTATATATTACTTAAACTAAGCTAAGAGTCTTCCTCAAATAGTATATCTAGCGCTGAAACCATTAACACAATCCCGATAAACCACCCATCCAATCATAGTACACACATACACGAGCCCATATCTCACCATAAACACTGAAAATCAAACTCCAACACCCACAGGCAACACTCACTCAAAGGATATTAACCGCAAATTCGATAATCCACACACAGTAACAAACCGCTAGAGGAGCCCAATGGGCCAGTACAAACAATCACATCTGCAATACGTCCAGTGGCTGAGAAATAAGGAGAAAGAGCTACAACTCATAGAACAAATCATACAACACGTAGAAAACCCCAAACTAATAGAGCTGAAACCACTAGAGGAAAAGCTCGGAGTACCCGCAGAAACCCTCCAAAAACTCATAGAGAAAATCTACGGACCCAAAACACAAATAAAACAAAAATTATATCACTGGTGGCAAGAACCAGACGGCGCAATAAGAAAAATAGACGCACACTACCTCCACAAAAGAATAAAAAACGCGATGAAAGAGCTAGGAGCCGAAAACCCATATCAACTCGCCAAAAAACTAAACGTGCCAGAAGGCAAGGTAAACATCATAAGAGACTGGATGCGGCAATCACCCATAGTCTCGGCTAAAACAAGAGTCTTGAAAAGAATCTTCAACCTGTTCGGAATACCCCTAGAAGAACTAGAAGAAAGAAAAGCAATACTAGACAGAAACTTCCCAATAGACCTATACTCCCCCAAAATAGTCAAACTCTACACTCACGCCCTAAACGAAGGCTCTCTCGCAATACCTAAAAGCCCGACCCAAACCTCTCTAAGATACGTAAATCAAGACCCAGTCCTAATCAGAAAATTCATAGACACAGTAAAAGAAGCGGGAGGATGGGCCAAAATATTGCCGCCGCAGAAGCCGGGCTTCGACGTCTACACAGACTCAGTAACGGCACGAATAATAAACGCCGCAGGACTACCATATGGCAGAAAAACAATAACAGACCCACCCCTACACCCAGCAATACTAAAAAACCCCAAACTAACAAAACACCACCTACACATAACATTCCTAGAAGAAGGTTATACAACATTCTCCTACGCCAAAGACAGACTACAACTAATAATAGGACTGGTGAGAAGTAAAGACATAACAGATCATATACCACCAGAGATATTACGAGAATTACTCAATTACAAAGGACAAAAA
>QMRV01000394.1 GCA_003649445.1 Thermoprotei archaeon
AAGGACTATCTTTTGATGACTGGTCTGTATCTATAGATTTTACTAATAGCATAATTCACATCGATAATTTGAAGTATTCATTTAGAGGTATTGCTGGTTCTGGTGTTTATCTTGGTAAGATTGATGTAAGGCATGAATTTTTAGACAATGTATTTGCCTTACAGAGATATATTACGGCTAAGCGTTATGGTACAATAAGATCTCTAATAACGAATCTTATTTACAGGGTTAAGAATGATGAGTTTAATGCTTATTTTGCTATACCTTTGGCGCTTGGTATGGCCATAGTTATAAGGCATTATCCTGAATTAAGAGAAGCAGATGTAATAACGTTTATACCTGCTCATCACAGCGAATACCGTAACCTTACATTTCACAATAAACCGTGCAAGTATAGGAGAGATGAGGAAGAGTTTCCGGTAAAGGTGCAACATATGGAATTTATTGCTTATCTTGTTCATGTATTTGCTGAGAAACCCTTAGTTCAAGCTTTTGCTAAGAAGAAAGCCTTCAAAATGAAAGATAAGACTCTTGCTGAACGTCGTGAAGTAGTTAAGGAGGCTTATAGTATCATCGAGACGAGTATAGATGATCTTAAGGAAAAAAGGGTAATTATAATAGATGACATATACACTACTGGAACCACTCTTAACTATTGTGCTATGCTATTGAAAACCATAGCAGGATCTAAACGTGTATATGGTGTTGTAGCGGGGAGAGCTTATTGAAAGGACAAGACCAATATGATTTAATTTTAGCACTTAATTACCTTACTAAGCTTAGCAAAGATAGAATTATCAAGTTCCAAAGAGCTTTAGAATACATAAGAAGAGTTAATCTTAATGAATATTCTATCATCACATTTTGGAGCGAGAAATACCCCTATTCTTTAAGAAAAATACGTGACCCACCTCTAGCTTTAATTATTAAAGGTATTTTCCCTAAGGTTTGCTGCATAGGTATTGTTGGATCTAGGAGACCTAGGTCTGAGAACTACGAATTAGCATATAAGCTTGCAGGCGCTTTAGCCGAGAGAGGATATTGTATCGTTAGTGGTTTAGCTTTAGGCATAGACACTGCTGCTCATAAAGGTGCGTTAGATTTTTCAGGAGAAACTATTGCTGTTTTACCTTGGTTAGAACCAATAACTCCTAGAAGCAATAGGGAATTAGCATACAAAATAGTTAAACATGGTTGCTTACTAAGTGAAATTCTTGTCAAACCTGAGGTTGCAGATTTTGGCTCTAAATACATTAAATCGTTGTTTATAAGAAGAAACAGAATAACATCAGGTCTTTCTACGATACTCATAGCTGTTGATATAGCTGAAGATGGTGGAACTTTAAATACTATAGAAACTGCGGTTAAACAGGGAAAGGATGTTCTTGTGGTGAAATCAGGTATATACAGTAATAAAATGTTAGAGAAAGTGCTAGAACTAAACATTAAAATTGTTGAACCTAGCATAGAGGCAATTATAAAATTTATAGAGAGAAAGACAAAGCTAGAAAAACTATTTCCCTAGACATCTACAGATATTTTCAAAATATTTTATGGTGGTTGTATTTGGGTTAGTGTTGGTTGTGGTTGTTGGGTTGATGTTATTATTGTTTGTCCTGTTTTTAGTTGTTTGAGTTGTTTTATGTAGGTGTTTATGAGCGTTGGTGTGTGGGTTGTGGGTTTTATGTAGTGGTGTGCTTCTTCTAGGATTATGTGGGTTGTTGGTTTCGTGGTTATTGTTTTTGTGGTTTGTGTTTGTAGGTTGTTTTGGTGTAGATTTATTGTGGGGTTGGGTATGTTGTTTAGATGTGTTTATCAATATTTACGCTTTTTTCTTGTTTCTGATAGGGGATTTTTAAGAAGTGAGTAACGGACGCTGGTTTTTCAGGGATTGTGGGATGGCTTAAAGCGGTTATAATGTTAGTATGTTGTACTTTTCCCTCTAGCCTACTGTTCTCTTATTTTTCCATGTTGTTTTAAGTGGATATGATAAGTATAGGTTAAGTCTGTGTCTTGTGTGTTCAGGGTGATAGAACGCTGGAGCATTTAATCTCAGGGTTTCTTTCCTCGGCTGTTAAAGAATATGTTGTTCTTTCTGTTAAAAACTATTTATCACCTATTTTCTCTAGAATATCCTTAGTTTTTAGTATTGGTAGTAGCCTATAAAGTAGTATACGGTAGGGTTTGGCTGTAGTTCTAGCTAGTTCGCTTGGTGTTAAGGGTATTTAGAGTCTAGTGTGGTCGTAACCATAATGTTTTTTGCAAGATTCTCAGCTCTATTCTTAAATTTTGTTGCAGATATTTATTAATCGGCTGGGTGGTAATGTGGTCTATTGTTGTTACTGAGGACTTTATGAAGAAGCTTAGGAAAATGGGTATTTATAAACGTGTTATAAGTTATCTTGCTGGTTTAGCGGAGATGTTAGAGAAGGATCCTAGTAGGGTTCTTGAGGTTTTGCGTTATAATCCTGTAATTTTTAGTATTGGAGAATATTCTGTTAGGAGGTATAGGGTTGGGAAGTATAGGTTGTTTTATATTATTATGGATGATAAGAAGCTTATAGTGTTTTTTGATGTTAAGCCTAGGAGAAAAGCGTATAGAAGGTAATGTTATTCTTTAAGTTCTTTTAC
>QMRV01000395.1 GCA_003649445.1 Thermoprotei archaeon
GCTACAACAAAACATGTATCACAGATCAACTTCACATTTTTCTTTCTAAATTCTAATTTCACATTTTCAGGAATTTCGTTAAATACTTTACGTGAAGTAACTAATGTTAATGGTATCTTGGTTGTTCCTTCAATCTTACTTATATAATTGAATATTTCAATTATTTCATTATATGATAGGTGGGGGCATCCTAGAAATACTGCATCAGCATTTGCTCTAAAACTATACTTATCCATAATGTTTTCTAAGTCGTGAAGCCCTATCTCTACTTTTTCCGTAATGACTATGTGTTTTAGCTTAGTTTCCGAAATTTCAGGTGAAACTTTTTCTATAAAGAATAGAGGAGATGAAGAGGAAGTGCCTAAACCTGCACATATAGCTTTAACTATATCTTCTCTACGTCTTCTAATATTTGTGATTAAAGGTATTTGGTCCTTAACATATAATCCTATAGTGTAGCCTAAAACACCAGCATGTAAACTGTTTTCTATTGGAGCTTCGACCTTAATGAGAACGCGGGGCGTCCTATAGCTTTCAACATGCATACCCATGTAAGGAACCTTACCTATTAACGCTGCAAAAACGGTACTTGGTCCACCTTCTCTATTAGTTCTTGCACCGCAAATAGAATTAGCATAGAGAACAGCATTAGATTCCCCCCATGCTAAATGTTCTCCTACTGAAGGCTTACGTATATAGTATGGTGTACACGTAAATGTTTGCTCAACACCCATTCTTTTTAAAGCACTTACTATTCTCATTTGTTTCCTATAAAAGCTCTCAGGTATGTTCATCTCGCTCCATAATTTCATATCAAAGCCTATAGGATTTGATGTAGCATCTACTCTGACTTTAACTTTAGAATATTCTTCGAGAAATTCTAATCCAGCATCTCCAATATTCTGGTATGAGATGCCCGAAATATGTGCATGAACTATTCTAATTAGTTTCTCAGCGCCAAGAGCATCGCCAAGTTTTACAAGTACTTTCATAGCTTTCTGATACTCAGGACCGAGTTCTCCTGAAAGAATGGCTTCTTCTTCTCTTGTAAGATACATTAAACACCACTACTATAACTTAGCTTTTTCAAAAAGAACCTTAGGTTTGCTTAAAGGCCTTGTTGCGTCTAATCCCATTTTTGCTGTTAAATTGTTTTCAGAAACAGGGTCTAAAGTTGAACCTTTAATGTTCTTAATAACTATAAGGTCTTTGTCTGCTCTAAACCTTGTAGCAATAGCCCATTCAACATCTTCTAAATTATCAATGTTAATATCAGAGTCGACAACAACAACATGTTTAAGGCTTGGATGAGCTGCAAAAGCAGCTAAAATAGCGTTTTTACCGTCTCCTTCAGACTGTTTTTCAATGGAAATTATTGCGTGAAGCCATCCAGCTCCTCCTCGAGTTAATCTAACAGACTTAACTTTTGGAATAATCTTTCTAACAGCATCCCATATGGCTACTTCCCTTGGAAAACCCATAAGTAGTTTATGTTCTATACCTCCAGGCAGAATCTCTTGGAAAATAGGTTGTTCTCCTCTAATCCAAACTTCCTTAACATGTAGAATAGGTTGCTGTCTAACAATATCGTAAATGCCTAAAATATCTACGAAAGGCCCTTCACTGTGAAATTCATCGGGATTTATTTCTCCAACCCATATCATTTCAGAAATTAAAGGTACGGGTATTTCCATTTTAGTTAAGTAATCAGCTTTAATAGCTCCATCTAGAATGCTATTGGCTACTTCCATCTCGTAGATACCGTAAGGGGGAGAAAAAACTGCTGAAAGCATTACTAAAGGATGTGTTCCTATAAGGACAATGACTGGTAGGTTCTTACCTTCTCCCTTAAACTTAGCGAGAATAGTGTAAAGGTGTCTAGGTACAATACGTACTACAAACTTATTTTTATCAATAAGCATAAGCCTGTGTATTGAAGCATTAAAATTACCTTCACCATTGCCAGCTAAGATTATGGCCGAAGTAACGTAGCGTCCTCCATCCTTTGGATAAAATTTTAAGATAGGCATTTCATACATGTTAACGTTTTTAAGCTTAGTATAGTATGAGTCAATGGTTTCTGAGGCGAGCTGTTTGGGTTTAGATAGAGCATTTAAAAATCTTAAATACAGTTCTTCGTCAGACTTTGTCTTTAGCAATCTATGCAGTATTTGCCGCGAGTAAAGGGTGTTTGCTAGTAAAGAATATTTTGAATCAGCTATGTTTTTGAAGAATATAGGTTTTCCTTCATTTTCCTTTATGATTTTTGAAGCTTCAATGTTCCAATGCGTTCTTTTATCGTAGACTATTAGTTCGTCTTTAATGTAGCCTAAAAACTCTTTTAAAGTTAGAGATTCCATTTACCCCACTCTCTAACTAAACCCGTTTTTTCATCATACATTAACTTGATGTTACCTGCAATTAAACCGTTAATCTTACCTTCATAGTTTGTTCTAACTTTTATAAAGTCTTTTTCAAAATCTATTTTCTCAATATATCCTATACCTACTTCATCGAATTTTTCGTTAAGCAAACTAACGATTAATCCTTTTTCCCAATCTTCACTCAAAACTTTTAACCTAACATGCCCATAAGTCTCTCTCAGTCTTCTTAAAACATTAGAATCTATAA
>QMRV01000396.1 GCA_003649445.1 Thermoprotei archaeon
TACTGGAAAACACTTCCAACAAGAATAAAGGATGTAGTGCTTTACGAACATTCCAATTACAGGAACTTTGAAAGTAAAGTGTTCTCTATTCTGACGTTTACAAGAGATGAAATATATGATGTGGGTTGTTATCTTAGAGAATTCGTTATTAAAAAATGCAGTAACGAAAAACTATATGAGAAGTTTAATAGGATATTTGATGCGTTGGCGAGTGAACCTCTGTCAAAATAGTTGGTTTAACATAATTAAAACAACTCAATCCTTAAATAAGTTTATTTTGAAAATAACGTTAATGATTATTGTTAGAGGATAAAAATTGGAAAATAACATAGCATATGGTGCTCGAGTAAGGCTTAGATATGCAACATTAGTCAATATTCTATCGCGTATTTCGAGTGTGTTTGCTAGTTTGTTCTTCACTATTTCAGTTGCTAGGAGATTAAGCGTTGAAGAATTCGGTATATGGACTATGATCTTCAAATATGTAGGGTATGTTACACCCTTTATCATAGTGTATACTTACTGGCTTCCGCGGACGATAAGCCGTGGAGTAAATACTGCTAAAACAGGATTAGCTATGGCGGCATCTATAGGATTGTTTGCTTCAATAGCTTATGTAGGCGTGGCTTTTGGTGCTTCCTTTTTCTTTAACCAGCCACTTATTCCATTACTTATTGCTTCCTTCATAGTTTTTCAAGAATATGTAAATCGTTGTTTAATACATATTTCGATAGCTCATAAACCGCAATACAGTGGTATTTCGGAATTCGTTCTAAAGACTACTCAGGCTTTATCAGCAGTATTGCTTGTCTTATTTTATAAACTTGGAATATTAGGAGCAGTATTCGCAGTAATCATAGGACGCTTGTCTTCTATAATACTCCTATACTTAGTGAATGCCGAAATAATTTCGAAGTCTAACATAAGTTTAGCTACAATTAGAAAATGGATTAAGCAGTCTTGGCTTCCTTTATATTCCAGTTTTGCTGTTAGAATATCCGCATTTGACGTGTTAATAGTAAGAATTTTTGCTGGCTCCGAAGAACCCATAGCATACTATGGTGTTTCCCTTTCAACACTAGGTTTACTAGCTGTACCTACAAGGGTTATGCCCGCACTATATGCTAGGCTCTTGGCCAAGAGGGATATTAGAGACACTGTTGAAGTTTTTTGGATAGCTTATATGCTTTTGGTTCCTATGGTTGTAGGGATAATCTTGTATGCTGAACCCATAATAGCAGTTTATAGTATAAATTATGTTCCCGCTTCCTGGGCATTAAGGGTTTTCGCTTTATCAGCTCTTACTAGAACCCTCTCAACTATACTCTCAACTACTCTTAAAGGTCTTGAAACACGAGATTATACATGTAAGGATGTTGAACTTAGGAAAACAATTTTATTTAAAATACCTACGGTAAGAACTGTAACAAGTGTTTTATACTTAGCTCTCTTACTATTGGCATCCATTACTTTACGATATGACTACATACTATTAAGCATTATGTGGGGTTTTGCATATCTATTAAACTTCACGCTTTTAGTAATGGTTTACAATATTATGCTCAAAAAGGAGTTCGGTGTTTCACTGCCGTACCGTATTTTTCTAAGATATATCGGAACATTCATTATAGCCTCTACTGCTATAGTTCTCATAAGATTCATTATGCCCGTTAAACCTTATGTCAGAATATGGGATCTTCTAGAACATTTAGCGCCACCAATATTAGCTTCGATTGTAGTTTATTTTGCAACACTATATATTATTAGTGATAAGTTCAGGGACTTTGCAAAAGCTTGCATTAGATATTTTAGAGAAGTTAAAGAAAAGTATTTTATCATATCCCCATTTTAGTATAAAGTATATTCTTGAGAATTTTCCACGTCAATACATAATTGCGATACTTAAATTTTCTTGTCTTTAAAAAAGTTTTCAGTTCCGAAAGATCGTCGGTGACGTGAGATAACGGCACATTGATCAAATGCATGATGATTGGTGTTATATTATAGTTTCTTATCATATCAGGTATTTTTATATCTAACAAGGTATCGCCATAGTATAATATAAAAACGCCGAAAGGTGAATGCCCTACACTTTTTGTTCTCAGAAAGACTTTGCCGTAAACCTTATTATCAGCTATTGAGAATCCTTTTTCAAAGTTAGGGTAAAGAAATAGGTTAGGAGCACGGGAAATATACGGGCCTTGAAAAACTTCTTCTCTTTCTTTTACCCATAACATTCCATAAAGCTTTGATAGCTTCTCCTTAATAAAGCTAATTAATGTCCTATCTTTCACATAAACCCCAAAAGAAGAGTGCGACTGTAAGAAAGCTGTTGACGCATAAGTGTCGATAGAGAACCTTAGTGATCTAATTTCACCTCCTGTAAATAGCTCATACGCTTTCTTTATCAATGGTTTTAATGGCTTAAGTAGTGTAAGTAGAATGGGGCTTATTCTTACATATTTTATTTTTCTACGAACACCTCTTTTTTCATAAAGTATTTCAATGTGTTCTCTTAGCACATGTTTAGTTTCAGTTGATACCTTAGCATACCCTTCCTTAGCTAGGAAGTCGTTTACACTTATTAGTGTTTGGTATGTTTTAAAGCCATGATCTGAAAGTATAA
>QMRV01000397.1 GCA_003649445.1 Thermoprotei archaeon
AGGTAATTGATATTTTGCTAGAAGGTAAAGTATTTTGAGCCTAGTGTTGTTTGAAAGTACTTTAAGAAAGTTGGCGATGATATCTAAGCTACCGGGTATGGTTATTTCTTCGTTTAAAAGGTCATAGTACCTATTCATGATAATAGGTTTACATGATTCACTAAGTTTACTAACATAGTCTCTTAACAACATCCTATGCACCGCGAATTTAACTGTAAAGTGAGGATTTATTAGCTAGTATATAGCTTGCACTCAGGTAATTAAAATCTTATTAGGATTTCCAACTATACCTAGTATTGGGCTAGAGCAGTGCATGGTGCTTAAGTATTGGGTAGGAAGAGAGTTTTTGTAAAGTATGGTAGGTGGTTTCTTCTAAAACCTACTAAGGTTAAGAGAAAGAAAGTAGCAACGGTTAGCAGGTGGTTTCTTAGAGGAGACTAGGCTATGGTTGTATACGTTAGGTTAAGAGTTAAATCTACGATAGGGATCTCTAAAGAACTTATTGTTTTAGTTAATGGTGGTGCTCATAGTGAAAGTCCGGTCATAGTTGTTGATGAGAATATTGGTAGGGAATTAGGTTTCTCAAGTGGCGAAGTGTATGAAGTATCTACTGTAGACTCTAGACGTAACGTTTACGTGGTAAAAGACTTTGTCGAACTAGAGCTACTTGGAGAAAACCGTGAAGTCCTATCTAAGATTAAAGCAGATCTTGTTGTTCATCCAGGACTTGAGGAACCATTAATAACCGATTCCACTATAGATATGCTAGGAATTAAAGTTGAAAGCTTCTATAAAGGCTTATGGAGACATGTAAATGACCCCTCAGCGAAAATAAGGAGAAGTGCTAAATAATTTATGATTGTTCACATTATTAGGGATATAAAGGGTCCTCATAGTATTGTTAACTGTAGTTAAACAAATCTACCTAAGCAGCTCCAATATTCCTATAAACTAAACATATTTACAATCCCTGCACATATCCTAAAACTTACTTTTACCATAGTATTTTACTGTCTAATTGAGTCTAACTTAACCAATATCACCTACTTTATCCAAAAATGGAAATATTTTAAATGGTTTAAACGCTATCTCCTGGTTTAATGTACTAGTAGCAGCATTTATTCCGTAGGGTAGTGTACTATGTGTTTACTAGCTTATCCGCGGTACTATGTTGTCAAAGTGTTTGTCGAAGCTCATAATGTAGTCTATGTTGTATCTCCTCATCAATGCTATCGATACTGCGTCTGTGAAGCTTAATTTTTTGTTTACGTATTTCTTAAATATTCTCCATGCATCCATAAACACTAACTTATCTACATGTAGTATACGTAGTTTCTTTGATGAGAGTATGAAATTCCCTATATCAATAGCTATGTCAGGTTTTCTTGTCCTTACTAATGCTACAGTTACTGCTTCATCAAATATGTAATCTGATGTGTAAATGCGCCCGTATTTTCCCTTTAAAGCTTCTCTTAGCAGGTTAACAGCTTTCTCATGATTTATATCTCTTTTATTTCTTGCTGCTACGAATACTCCCGTATCTATGAAAGCTGACATTTGGTTCACCATATAGTGCTTCATCTATTTTTATAGATGCATCTTCTACATCCCAATCCAGGGGGTTCTCTAGGAGGTGTAGCATAGGATCCTCCTCTTCTCTGTGCATGAATTTTCTTAAAAGATTGTCTTCTTCATCCAAACCTAGCTCTATTAGTTTTTCTAGAATTTCATGTAAACTCGCCTTAATGCCGTGAAGCCTTAGGCGGGTCTGTATTTCTTCAAGTTTCTTCTTGGCCTCAACTTTAATTTTTACTGTAGTGTACATGTATTCCACCTAGTAGAAAAGTATGCTATGTAGCATATAAACTTGCTGAATAATGAAGCGCTAAACTGTAATATTGAAGAAGAGAGAACTTACGTACAGTATATTAGGAAAAATGTATTTATTCATAGCGTGTTTTTAGCCTTGGTGCGTACTGTGAAATATTCTGCTACTAGCCAGTATAATAGAGTTAGTATGCGTAAACTCCATTCTGTTGTAATTTACGATACTACGCTTAGAGATGGAGAGCAATGTCCTGGAGTTTCTTTCTCCGTTGAGGAGAAAGTGAAAATTGCTAAAATGCTTGACGAGCTAGGTATCCCCCAAATTGAAGCGGGATTTCCTGTAGTTTCAGATGAGGAAAGGAGAGCAGTTAAAGCTGTAACTAGTGAGAGATTGAATGCTGATATCCTTGTTCTATCACGTTCGCTTATAGGTGATGTTGATGAGGCATTAAAGTGCGATGTTGACGGTGTTTTAATTTTTATTCCTCTACCTGAAATTCATCTTAGGAGGAAACTGAAGATAACATATGAAGAAGCTGTTGAAAAGGCTGTTAAAACAGCGGAATACGCTAAGGAGCATGGTCTTTTTGTTCAAGTTAGTGTTGAAGATGCTACTAGGACACCTTTAAAAAGGCTAATAGACTTCTTTAGTAGAGTCGTTGAAGTGAAGCCTGATAGAATAGGTTTAGCAGACACCGCCGGATGCATAACCCCCTTAGGCATGAAGTACTTAGTTAGGAAAATAAAGAGAAGCGTTAATGCTAAAGTTGCTGTTCACTGCCATAATGATTTCGGAT
>QMRV01000398.1 GCA_003649445.1 Thermoprotei archaeon
GAAATATAGATTAAGTAAAATATTATTAAGTAAAGAATTTACCTATTTAATATTAAAAATATATTCCTGGTGTGTTAAACCGTGGAGAGGAAATATATAGCATTCTTCATAATATTCTTAGTTGTAGGTCTCGCAGCAGGCTATGCTATAGGGTACTATACTGGCCAGGGTGCTGCTGTAGCAGGGGTAGGGGTTGCTAAAGAACGTGTATATACTTTAGGAGTAACTTTTGCGTTATCGGGTCCGGTGTCATCGGTATGTATACAATGGGAGCCTGTCGTAAAAATGGCTATAGATGACCTTAATAACATAGCGAAGTCCATGGGTTTAAACATTGTGTTTAAAGCATACATACTAGACGATGGAGGCACTCCTGAGGGAGCGCTGAAAAATGTTCAGACATTCTATAGTCAAGGTATAAAAATAGTTATAGGCCCAGCGCTAAGCTCCCAAGTTAAAGCTATAAAATCCTTTTCAGACTCTTATAAAATATTAGTCGTAGCGCCTTGTTCAAACTCCCCAGCTATAGCGCTCCCAGACTACATATTTAGAACACAGCCAAGCGCTGTAACTGAAAGCAAAGCATTGGCTAATTTAGCTATGCGCGAAAACATCAAGAAAGCATTATCTTTCCACATAGACGATGAATTCTGCAATGTCTTTTCCCAATACTTTGCAAAGTTCCTAAAAGAACTTGGCGGTGAAGTAGTCTACGATATGGCGTATCCTCCAGGACAGGCAGACTATGGCTCTGATGTAGCCGCATTAGCTTCATGGGTTGAAAAGTTAAAGCCAGATTGCATATTCTACTGTGGATATGATACCGACGGCGCTAACGTCTTAACACATGCGGCTGATATAGAGACCTTAGGAAAAGTAAGATGGTTAACCGTTGAAGGATTTTACGGAGCACCAGAGATTTTAACGTCTAAAATCGTAGACTTTGCTACTAAGACCAAAATGCTTGGAATAAGACCTGTACCTATAGCTAATCCACTATATGATGAATTCGTTGAAAAACTGAAGAAATATGGAGGAATCCCAACGCTGTGCAGTGAAAACGTCTATGATGCAGTAATGTTAGTAGGTTTAGCGATTCTAAGAACAGGAGGCTCTACGGACACTGATGTTATTAAAAACGCATTAATAGAAGTTGCGAAAACATATTATGGACCTGGAGGCTGGGGATTATTTGACGAAAATGGAGATAGACTTCAGGCAAGCTTTAGAATATGGACCCTTGGAACAGTTAATGCAACCTACCAATATATTGACATAGGATACATATCAGATAGCACCATAGTTTTCACCAAATCACCATGGTCAAGCGAGTAAGGTATTAGAGATGCAAATAACACAAATAATACTTTACTCATATATTTTTTCTATAATTTATATTCTTTCAAGTATTCCTCTAACATTATCATATAGAACAACTAGAGTTTTCAATTTTGCACATCCGGTCTTTATAACTTATGGAGCTTATATCGCTATCTTTGCTAGCAAACTATTAGGAGATGCATTCTTAATGATAATTGCGCCTCTTGCATTTGCTACAGGAGGTATTATAGCCTTAATTAACCATTTACTTGTTCTTAAACCTCTTGCTCGACAAAAAGTTTCATCAAACATCTACATGATTGCCACAATGGGCCTATGGTTTATATATCAATACATTCTCTACTCTATATGCCAAATATTATCTAGAACATATGGAGAGAACTTTCTATCTTATCCTACTATAATATTTAAGGACATATCATATTTACAAAATGTACTAGGGCTACGTAATATACCTCAATATTTAATTACCTTTACTCTGATAGGATGCATCGTATTAGTGCTATTGTACTTCATATTCAACAAAACTATCTTAGGTCTCGCATTGAAAGCTGTAGCTGATAATGAAATGTTAGCATCAGTTTGCGGTATACCCTATGATAAACTAGTATACTTAATGTGGTTCCTTGTTGGCGGAATTACAGCTTTAAGCGGTATGCTTTGGGTTAATTTCTCAGGCTCAACAACTCCCGATATAGGTCTATATATTGTAGTTGATGACTTTGCAGCGGCGTTTATTGGAGGACTTTACTCGCTCACAGTAACCGGCTTAGCATCAATACTACTGGCATCTGTTGAGAATATTCTCACATCATTCCTCAACTACTACTTTGGAATGTCACCTACAATAAGGATAGCTATAGTGTTTGGAGTAATATTTACGGTTCTTGTTATTAAACCTCCATTAGGTGCTGGAGGAGGTTTGCCTTATAGGTTCTTAAAGAAAAGGAGGTCTGTTAAGTCATGATACTAGATATCATAAGTTTCATTACAGCTTGGCTCACATACTTTGCGATATATTCTATAGTAGCAATTACGCTAAACCTAGAAGCAGGAACGGCAGGTATAGTTAACTTCGGAAAAGTAGCGTTTTTTGGGCTAGGAGCCTACATTGGGGCTATTATTAACACTTATTTGCTTTTAATGGCAGCTGGAGTGGATCCCTACAAATGCCCCCCATATACGTCAGAAGGTGTTATAGAATTAACGAGAATTGCTGCAAGCGAGCCAGGCCTCGTTATAGGTATTTTTATCCTATCCTTAATACTATCCTTCCTGA
>QMRV01000399.1 GCA_003649445.1 Thermoprotei archaeon
ATTGTTAGTGATGCTGTTTTATTTGGTAGTTCTAGTGTTTTGTCGCATACTATTGTTGAGACATTGTATACTTTAGAGACTCTGGCGAGAATATTGAGACAGTATTCTACGCCTTCATAAACATGTGTACTAAATCTCTCGCTGAGGTCTCTTACTAAAACAGGAGACCTTTCGTTTTCAAGTACTTCAGGCAAATCGAAAAGCAAGTACTCTACTAGACTTTTATCTGTGAGAGAATAGGGAGCTTCAATTGGAGTGGGAGTAAAGTCTAGTAGCTCACCGTATTCTCCCAGAATTACAGTTAATGTAGGGGGAAGCAAGTAGTCAATACGGTTTACTCTAACACATATTGGTGGAGAAGGCTTCTTGAAAACTCTCTTCTGTCTAAGTGCCTCTGGAATAAGCTCACTAAAACCTAGTGCCTTCAGCTCTTCGACAGTAAGTAGAACTAAATTGAGCTTAATTCTCTCAGCTACCGCTTCCACATAATAATTTAAATCGAGGGAAATTTAGGTTTTTCCTCTCTCCGCTAAAACCTTTAACCAGGGATTGTCTGCGAGATACTCTGGTAGTTTCTCTAAACTAACTTCTCTCTCCTTAAAGCTAGTTTTCCTGTACTCTAGTTTTTTGCCACAAACTATTTCAGCAAAACGTTTAGCGCACTCAAGTGCCTCAACACCCTTTTCTGTCAAAACAATAGAGTAGTACCTACTACTCCTATAGACTTCAGCTAGACCATACTTCTCTAAAATAGAGACAAGTCTCCGCGCATAAACAGGATTTGTACTAACTTCTCTTAAACTAAAAACAGTACTCCTTACTTTAACTAGTACACGGAAAATTACTTCAAGCTCTTTCTCCACAAAATAATTTTCTGGAGAGAGTATAAAAGCTATACGCGTGAATCCAAGCTATACACATGCATAAACACTATACGCATAACCTCTATTCACACAAATACACACTATACACAAGAATCCAAAATATACGCATAAAACAGATTCACCTGAATCCAGACTATACGCGGACAGTAAGGAAAAATAAAAATAATTCGATTATGGTATTTTATTGATGGATGAGTTTAGTAAGCTTGGTGTAAGTGCTGTGACGCTAAAGAAGCTTAAGCAGATTGGCGTTGAGTCTATAGAAGACCTCCTTATGTTTAATCCCGAGGAGCTTTCTGAGAGAGCGGGTATTAGTGAGGAAACAGCTTTTAAGATTATTAGGAACGCTAGACACTTAGTTAAGCGCAGGAGAGTATATAGTGCACTCGAGTTAAAGAAACAGGGCCGCTGTTTCTTTACTACTGGCTGTAAAGCATTAGATGACCTCCTTGGGGGAGGAATAGAAACCTGCGCTATAACAGAGTTCGTAGGAGAATTTGGTTCTGGTAAAACTCAACTATGTCACCAGCTATGCGTAACCGTACAATTACCTAGAGAAAAAGGGGGATTAGAGGCAAAGGCGGTTTTCATCGATACTGAAGAAACTTTCTCTTATGAGAGAATAGAGAGTATTTCAAAGAGATTTGAAATAAGCTCTGAGTTCGTGTTAAAAAACATTTATGTTCTCAAAACAATGACGGTAGATGAACTCGAACACACTATAATCGAGGAACTCCCGCCAATTCTTAAAGAAGGAGTAAAACTGATTGTAGTGGACTCGATTATAGCGCTCTACAGAGCAGAGTTTAAGGGTAGAGGAATGCTTGCGGCGAGACAGCAGAGACTAAACTACTTAATTGACTGGCTTAAACGCTACATGAGAAACTACAGTCTCGCAGTAGTCTACACAAATCAAGTTCTCCAAAGTGCCTCGGGCTTTCTTGTAATGAAACTTCCCGCGGGAGGAAACATTCTCGCACACGCGGCAACACACAGAGTGTACTTGAGGAGACTTAAGGACTGCTACGAAGCAGAAGTCTTCGACTCACCCCGCTTACCTAAAAGAAAAGCAGTCTACAAAATAACAGAAAGAGGTATAGAAGATGTCTAGTTTAGAGCTTTTAAGTAAAATCGAAGAAGTACTAGAGCTATTCCAGTACGCTAGAATTCTAGCTAAAAGAAAGAAAGCATTCCACGTTACTGAAATCACTAAAGCAATTGCTAGTCCTCGTTCTCATAGAAGACTTAATGGAGCAGAGGTAGGCCGGAAAGCCCATGAAGTTTTATGGAGTCTAGATCCCTACATAGTTCTTCAGGAAGACTGCGTGAGTCTTCCATTCCCGTTAGCAGCAGAAATCGAAGTCAATAACAGAAAATACATTATCTACGGTGTACCAGACCTCGTTTTATTCAAGTCAGGTGTCCCGAAAAAAGTCTACGAATTCAAATCATATTTAGATAAAGACAAGTATAGTATTGTACAGACACAAATCTACGCATGGCTCACATGGAAATGCTTCTCCATTTCACCAAAAGCCTACTTAATCTTAGGATGGAATGGCCACTCATATAAAGAGAAAATCGAAGTCAAGTACAACATAAAAGAAGTAGAAGAAGAGATAAAGAAAGCTGTTATGAAAATTGTTTCTAGTAATTAGTAAGTAAATTTTATCTGCTTTAATTCTTCTGCAATCTGATTAACTACTTTTCTTCCCTTATGTGCTACTCTTATC
>QMRV01000400.1 GCA_003649445.1 Thermoprotei archaeon
CAATAATGTTCGGGAGCTGGGTGTCGCTGTTCTGGTGCGCGGCTGCGGCGCCGACGCTCTGAGGATCCTGGCTGATGCCTCGGTGCGGGCCGAGGTTCTCGAGGTGCGCGGCTACTTCTACGCTGTTTTCAGAGTGCGTGTCGCGGAGCCTTTTCTCGAGTACATCGAGCCTCTCGTCGACTCTCTCGCCAGGAAATATGCTGAAGAACTCGAGGTTCTTTCTTCGCTGGGCTTAAAGCCTCTCTGCGGACGCCTCAGAGTCCCCGGAGCTCTCCCCGAATACCGGAGCGTCAGACGGCTCGTCTACTCGAAGCTCACTGAGCTAGGTTTACGCGAGGCTCCGTGGCTTTTCTCGGTTGAGCTCAGCTACCTGCTTAGGCGAGCTAGCGCTACTTGGACTCGCCTGTATAAGATTAGGCTTAGGAACGCCTGTTCTCTTGTAGCTGGAATTGCCTCAAAACTCTCTCGAATCGGCTCTACCGTAGTCAAAATAGAGGACCTATCCTCCATCAACAGAAAGGCCTCGCACTGCGACAAGACTAAGAGGTGGGCCTACTTCACTCTAAAGAAGATCCTCCTACACTCTACTTCCCGCAGAGTCAAGGTCTATGAGGTAGATCCAGCCTACACATCAACACTCACACCCTGCTGTCGAGGCAAAGCTCACCACAGAAACTACAAAACACTTATCTGCCCCAAATGCGGCAGAACCTGGGACCGCGACATCATGGCCGCAATAAACATCATCCACGCACCAGTAAAACAGCGGCTCAAATAATCATCTCGCGCGGGGCAGGTAGTTGTGGGCTTGAGGAGGGGGTGTGGATTTTAGGGCTAGTAAAGGGGTTGCTGGTATTTTACAGCGTCTATTTTCTTGAGTTCCTTGTATAGGTCTAGGAAGAAGCCGGGTTTTGTTCCTGGGAGCTTGCGTGCTGGAATGGGTGTAAACATTCGTGCGTCTGCTGTGACGAGCACCCAGATGTTTCTGTAGACTATGGCTAGTGCGTTGAATTTAGCTCCTATGCTTACGGCAATGGTTTCAACTATAGGCGAGTATGTTATTTTTCTTCCGTAGAAAGCCGCTTTTTCTAAATAGGGGTCCGCTATGTTACTTAACTTAAGTTGCTTTACGTCTTGGAACGCTGGATGAGACTTTATTTTCTCGTATTTTCCGCTTAAATCGAAGATAATTGTAATCAGCTGTGTTTTACTTCTAATAGGGTAAAGTATTTTTTGAGCTAAATTTTTTGGAGCGAAAATAGCTAGTAGTGGAGGCTGCTCGTTGACGTAGAGCTGGATTTCAAAAGATTCTGAAACCACTACTTGGAAATTTCCTCTAGTTCTGTTGTATAAGTTAACGATGTAGTCAATGTAACATTTTGAGAGAAAACCGTACTTGTTCTTTTCAGTTGAATCCACGTATATTTTCAATTCCTCTCCTTCCCTAGTCTTATCATAAACAAATTCGTTTTTGCCGCTGAAAATAAGGTCTTTGACAGCATCTATATTCTCTACTCCGACGAATTTACAGGAAACCAACTAGATCACCGGCGGCAGTTTCACTAACTTGTTTACACCATCTGGTCCCAGTTTAATAGGATCTGCTTCTAGTACTGTTTCTTTCTTTGTAGAATATATTACTGGAAGACTTTTATCGATTTTTCCTCTTACAATTAGAAAAGCTCTATAACCACCATTGTATTTCCCTCTAATATCATCAATTATTCGATGCAATATCGAGTACGCATTCTTCAAGGTTCCGCGACTCCACTTTAAAACATCAAGAGAAACTACTAGCTTAACTACTTGATTACTATACTCCTCAAATTCCTCTTCACTGAGCTCAAAGTATCCTGGGTCATCGGGTATTGAAGACAAAACATCATCTAGCAGGAAAGTCATATCATAGCTTACACGCACGTCTTCTCCAATAAAACCTCTATCATCTACACCTAGAGACTTTAATGTAGAAACTATTTCACTAGCAAGTTCCTCTAACGCTACCGGCGAATCAAAACAGTAGACTAAGAAGAATATAGCTGGAACTTTTCTTCTCCTTAACTTATCAATAAGGTGACTAAATATACTCCGAAGTACATTTTCTCCAGCTTTAATAGCTACTTCTCTTGCTATTTCTTTAGCAACAGTACCTACAGCTTCAGCCATTCTCCAAACTACTATATACTTGCATAAAAATAAAACTCACTACATTAAGCCCTAAGACAGATCAAAACAAAATACTAGAACATAGTTCTCGCCAGAAATTTTCTTAATTTAAGCAACTTAAATTTCCTTCTACTAAGATTCTGTCAAGTAAATAGAGTCTAGAATCGTCTTCAATTTCACTTATTGCTCAACAAATTTATTAAACAAATCATAAAAATTCCAGATATTTAATAATTTCATTCAAACGGGAATCGAGTGTTTTCTAGTGAAGGTGTATAGGAGTGGTGGTTATGTTTAGTGGAGAAGATACGGCGTTTATTTTGTGTGTTTTGTTATTTGTTGTAGAAGTTTTTGTGAGGAGTTGTGGGGCCGCCGCCGGGACTCGAACCCGGGTTCTTCGGCTCCACAGGCCGACGTGTTGACCCCTACACCACGGCGGCGTGAGAGATA
>QMRV01000401.1 GCA_003649445.1 Thermoprotei archaeon
AACTGCATGGAAACTTGGTCTCATCATTAGGAATCTAAGATTTCGTTTTGCTACATACTTGAGTGCAGTTATGAGTATTTCCGACGAACTAGGATATATGGATAGATTATTCTCATCGATACCAGTATATTTAGAGACTTCATTTAGAAGTTCATGCATTAACTCCTCATAACTATACCTATTTATAACCTTTGAATACTCTCTAAGATATTCACCAACAAGAGGTGAAGGGGGAAAAGGAACTTCATTGAGATGAAGTCTAATAACCACTCTCTACACCGGCTAAGACATTACACAGCACCTAATTAGGTTCAGTTTATCTATAGAAATCATAATAATATAATCTCACTCAAAATTACTAATAATGACCACAGACTATTAGCTTATTTGAGTATTTAAAGTCTTTCAGAAACTATAGAAACTTTTAAATATATTAGAAACTTCATTTATTATTGAGGAATGATGGAGCGTCTTTACAAGGTTTCTGAAGTTGCTAGGATGCTTAATGTTTCTACTGTAGCTGTTAGGAAGTGGATTAAATCTGGCAAGTTGAGAGCTAGAAGGATTGGTAAGCTATGGATGATACCAGAGAGCGAACTTAAGCGATTCCTTGGGGAAAAGCCAAGCGAGGTAAGAGCTGTTATTTATGCTAGAGTTAGCTCTCATAAGCAGAAGAAAGATGATAATCTCAATAGACAAGTTGAAAGATTGAGAAATTATTGCTCCGCTAAGGGGTATAAGGTTGTTGATGTGGTGACTGATGTTGCTAGTGGGTTGAAGGAGGATAGGAGTGGTTTACAGAAGCTCTTCGATATTGTTGAGAAGCATCAAGCTGATGTAGTAGTTATAGAGTTTAAGGATAGGCTAACGAGGTTTGGATTTGATTATCTTAAGAGATACTTTGAATCACACGGTGTTAAAGTAGAGGTTGTAGAAGAGACCGAGAAGGGGTACATGGAGGAGCTCATTGAGGACTTCGTATCAATAATCGTTAGTTTTGCCGCTAGAATCTATGGTAGGCGCTCACAAAAGTTCAAGAAGATAAAAAAGGTCGTAGAAGAGGTGGTAAAAGACGATTAAAACCATTGAGAAAACAATCAAGCTTAAACTAGTACCACTAACAAAGAACGATAAAAACCATCTGGATTCTCTCTTAAATGATTACACGTCAATGATACGAAAAGCTCTAGGTATTATCATTAAGAATGATGTTCGTAGTAGGAAGAAGGCACATGAACTATGCTATAGAGTATTGAGAGAGAAGTACCCACGCCTACACAATAAGTTTGTTCAGGAAGCATATAAGAGAGCACTAGCAATGTACCGTAGCTACAGAAAACTATTAAATAAATGGAAAAGACTACCAGAAAAGAAGAGGAAGAAAACTTCGCCACCATCACCGCCTATGATAGAGGATAACAGAGTCATAGAACTACATATAGACGCCTACAAGCTTGAGAGAAGGCATGGCTTCTTAGTACTTATGGTGTCTAAGGGTAATGGTGTCTACTTAAGATTCCTCGTGATGGAGTACGGTTACGCTAGGAGAGAGCTTGAAGGAGCTAAGCTGGGAAACTCTAGGATATTGGTTGATGGTAACCATATCTACCTACTCCTAACCATACGTAAGAACGTTGAGATTAACAAGCATAGGAATAAGCTCGTAATAGATATTAATGAAGATAGCATCGACTGCTTACTGGTTAATTACGATAGAAATGAAGCTGTATTATTCCCAATAAAACATGATATTAGGAGTATACGTACTAACTATAGGAGGATTAGGAAGAGTATTCAGATGAAGGTGAAGAACCCTAGGTTAAGGAATAAGCTTCTAGCTAGGTATGGTTTTCGTGAGAGGAAGCGTGTAGAGGATAGGTTAAAGAAGATAACCACGTTATTAGCAGAAATTGCTAGAGAATATAATGCAGATCTTGTTAGAGAAAATCTTAGGGACTTAAGGCTTAATGGTAGGAAGAAAAGTAAGCAGTTAAACTATAGGTTATCAACATTCCCATATCGTAGATTCATAGAGTACATTGACTATAAGTTCTATGAGCGAGGATTAAGTGTAATAGAGGTTGATGCTAAGAAGTCATCTATCACCTGTCCAGTATGTGGTTACGTAGATAAGAGGAATAGAATTGATAAGGAAACATTTAGATGTAGGAGATGTAGTTTCAAGTTTAATGCTCAGTATGTTGCTTGTCTTAATCTTTTCTCCCGCTCCAATGACGGTACAGTAACCATCAGGAGCGGGAGAATATACCTAATCTCCCGTAAGACCGCCCAAGTGGTGGCAGTCAATGTAGCTCCCAATGAACCACCGAACCAAATGAGGTGGCTAAGGGAGAAGCCCGTGCAGGTTTCCAAAATACTCATAGTTACCAAAAGATAAAGCACGGGCAACCACCCTCAAACAATATGTTCAATGGTTGTCATCTCTAGTCATCTTTAGTAGTTAGCTATATACAGGTTACCATAGCTATATCGATTTCGTTTTAGAGTTATTTAGTCTTCAATGCATTTTTAACGCCATGTATGTATATTGGTACGAAAATTTCTAAGGATATCCAATTTGCTATAGCATCTGCATAACTCCATGTGAGA
>QMRV01000402.1 GCA_003649445.1 Thermoprotei archaeon
ACGATATTCTAAGTAACATAGAAGTGTCTAAGGAGCCAGCATGGAAAACCATTAGAGAGTACAGAGAAAAGAGGTAGCTAAACACATGTACATCGTAGATGCAAGTGTATTTGCAAGTATTATTGTTAAAGATAAATTCTATAATAGCGCAAAGGAACTCATAGTGAAATATAGGAGAGAAGGACTAATAACCGTAGACATAGTATTTGTTGAATTAGCTAATGCCCCATGGAAACATACTTTTAAACCTAAGAGAATACCCGAGAAAATGTTTAACGAATTAAAAACATCATACTATCACTTATACAGAACACAGTACAGAAAATTTATAGCTCAAAAAACTTAATCGTAAAATCCCTAGAAAACTCAGCAAAATATGATATAACAGTTTATGATTCACTCTACATCACACTAGCTTTAGAAACAAAGTCTAAACTACTTACACTCGATGAAGAACTGAAGGATAAAGTAAAACGACAAGCACTAAGTGTTCTCTAACGTTTTCCGCATCCAACAATGCTTCTCTGCTATAATTAAAACTAGAATATTGCCAGCGGTTAACAAGTACCTTAAGGTCCTAAATAAAGTGCTAACCCTACCCCGCTAAATCCCTCTTCTAACGTATCACCTATCAGTATGAAAAGTATTACGTATTCTCTTGAGAGCTTACCTAATGATGTCTCAATAGTTACAGGTAAAAGACTTCATGTTAATAAGTGCTTCCAACTCTTTGGGAAAGACGCTTTTATTATTTCCAGTATCTTTTGCAATGAACTTTTATCTCCATAATATATGGCTTTAGACAAGGCGCTAGATAATGCAGTACTACTATTTAAAAGACCCTGTTCTAGGGTCTCATATAAAGTCCCGATACCAAAGATCGTGCATTCATCAATTTTGCAAAATGTTTTTAGAAAAAAATTAGGGTGATATGTAAAGACACATTTCACTTGTAGAATATCCTTCTTCGGTTACTTCTCCTACCATGATGAATACTATTACGTAACTCTTGGAAACTTTACCTAGTGGGGCTTCGATAACTACAGGTATTCTTAAAGTTTCTTTAGGGTTAATTTCGAAAACATATAACGGAGTACTAGATATGCCGATGTTGATGTACGCTTTAAGTTCTCTGGGAAAAGATTTCTCTATTATCTTTGACGCTTCGCGTAGTAAATCACTATTGTTCTTATACATAGCATCTGCTACCTTATCTAAGATAGCAAATAGAGCAGGATTAAAATCTTCCACTTTTTCTGGTGTAGTGCAGTACACGATAAATGCGTATGTTTGGGACTCGTTTATGTATTCGCCTCTAACTATGAACTCTACCAGCGCTTTCTTAGAGACTAAAGAATAATAGCCTTTTCCCGCTTTTTTAAACCCGCTTATGATTTTATAGCCTCCGGCAGGAAATATATGGTAGTACGTTTTCTTAGGAGGTTCCCATGGTATGAAATATCTTTCTCCAATAATGACTATTGAGCTAAATAATGTGAACATTATCAGCGTAATTACTATTAGTGAGCTAATGATTAAAAAATACTTATAATCACTATCCATAATAACACCTCAACATAGCCATAATTCTAAATATGGAACGTAGATATATTTATAAGGGTATCCTTCACTGTAAAAGTCTACTGCACCGTATAATTCAGGACATGGTCCTTGACGGCATGAAGCAGCAGCAACAGCACTGCACTTCGCTGTTACAGTAAACTCTTCGATATCCATATCATAAACGTCGAAGCATTTTCCAAGAACATGTCCTGAATTATAGTCTCCCGGATTCCTAAACGATCGAGCAATGCAACCGTAAAACCCCCAATGACCTGATTCATAGTAGTAAACGTTACAACTTATGATAAGTCTATGGTCCTGTGCTCCTCCAACATCAATTATTGCCCCCTTTATGTGAAAGTATGTTTCAGCGTAAATCCGCGGTGCCCAAGATAGTGTCGGGGAATTACCTGGTAAGGGATCAGCGTTGAATTCCACATAAGATGAAGCATAGGCCTCACCTTCCATACCTCCTAGTACATGAGCTACAGCAAGTAAACGGGCTCTACCATACCCCGGCTTAGCAATAACATCTGCATCTGCACTCGCATAGCCTGAGCGAAGAGGTAAGGCATACGTCTTTGCATTAGCATAAGGTGGTGCTCTTTTTTCTGCGAGAACTGTAAATACCGTGGAGCTTAATAGTAGTAGTGATAGTGCAAGTATAATTACTGTTTTTCTTTTAATTTTCATTTTAATCCCTACACAGCTAAAAGTTATATAAATATTTTTTTTAACTTACTGCCAATATTATATTTGAAAAATCTTATTAGTATGCTACTTCTTCGTACTTTACGCTGTCCATAAACTATTTTTAATTGTTTTTAGTTAGTACATTTTGAGTGATATCAGTGCGTGCCAGGTTTAGGTACTTTATTTATTGTTTTACGCTTTGCGTGTTTGGGGTTCTTTACGGCCTTGTATTGTATGCTCATGGCCCTTCTGGTATATTTGCTCAGTTTGCAGCGTTTATTTATGCTCCAGTATTGTTGCCTGTAATTGTTTTTGCCTATTTAGCTTATAGGATAGGTAATAAGGTTTTAGTTA
>QMRV01000403.1 GCA_003649445.1 Thermoprotei archaeon
GTAGGCTTACCTCTTGCATGTGCATGGTTAAGGGCGGGAGCCAAGGTTATAGGTGTTGCTAAGACCAATAAAAAAGTTAGTATTATAAATAAAGGAGAAAACCCCTTAATCGATGAACCCTCCCTAACCCCCATAATTAGAAAGTATGTTATGGAAAAGAAGTTTAAGGCTACAACAAATGGTGAAGAAGCAGCAAAGCAAGCCCATGTAATATTGATCGCAGTTCCAACACATGTAAAGTGGAATAAAACGGGAAAACCAATAGACCTATCTATACTAGTGAATGTTTTAAGAATCGTGGCTAAAGGGCTAAGCAAAGGAAAACTAGCAATCATAGAATCAACAGTACCGCCAGGAACCACATTAAATCTAGCAAAACCACTTCTCGAAAAAACCAGCGGATTAAAGGCTGAAAAAGACTTTGGTTTAGCGTATAGTCCTGAAAGAATAATGGCCAGTCATGCACTGCAGGACATAGAGGAAAACTACCCTAAAATCGTAGGCGCTGTTGGACCGCGAAGTCTCAAAGCAGCAAAGGCACTATACGAGGTAATAGCCAAGAAAGGTGTGATAACATTGTCTTCAACAACAGCAGCAGAGTTTGAAAAAGTGGCTGAAGGTATTTACAGAGACGTAAACATAGCATTAGCTAACGAACTGGCTAAACTAGCTAAACTCCTAAATGTAGACTTCGAAGAGGTAAGGAGAGCAGCTAATAGCCAACCCTACTGCCACCTACATAAACCAGGGATTGGGGTTGGAGGCTCATGTATACCGGTATATCCATATTTTGCACTCCACGTAGCACTTAAATATAACCTAGATTTAACGCTCACCCGCATAGCTAGAATGATCAATGAAACAATGCCCGAATATGTTGCGAACATAGCTATAAAAGCTTTAGAAAAAGCAAAAATAGATATCGAAAAAGCAAAAATAGGGATTCTAGGATTGGCTTTTAGAGGAAATATTAGCGATACAAGACTAACACCCGTAACAGACCTAGTACAGCATCTGGAATCATACGGTGTAAGAAACATTGTCATTCATGATCCTTACGCTCAGGACAATCCAACAAAATACCCCCTCGTGAGAGACGTTGAAAAAGTAGTCCTTAGTAGTGATTTGATAATAATAGCTACAGACCATAACATGTATGCTAAAGAACTTCCTAAATTGCTTTCCAACACATCTAGGAAGCTAATTATAGTGGATGGAAGAAATGTCTTACAAATTAGGAAGGTAAGCAGGGCTAAGAATGTAACGTATATACGTATATAAGGGCAAGAAGATTTCAAGCCAATAGGCAGAAGAGTGGAAAGTGCCATCATGTAGTGCTTTTTATGTTTCACATAAACTTTGAAGAAAAGAGCTATACGATAACAGATAATAAGATCATGGCTGAATATTTTGTTACTTGCTTACTTCTTGGATGTAACGTAAGCTTCTTCTAACTAAGTCGCGGAATTTGTGGTCTATAAGGTAAAGTATTGAAAAGTAGGATACACCAGCTATGAGTATTGCTGGTAGGAGATTTTCAAGAGTTACCCAAATACTAACATGCGGCTCTACCTCGTAAACTATAGGGAGCACTATTATGGGTATTGATGCAATTAAAAACTTGAACGTAAATTTTGCAAAGGTATTATAGGGTAAACGTGCTCTGAATTCTTTCATTAGCAGATTATTGTAAAATACTATTTCTAAAAGAAACCTCAGCAAATAAGCTAAGCTCCAACATAAAGTAATTAAAAGCTCAGATTCCCTAAGCAAAAACGAGGATAATGATAGAACAATTAAGTACAAAACAACTATTGCAAGTCTAAGCGTTGGCATTTTAAAGAGAACAGTTTCTCTCAAGTCCGCATCTTCAACCATGTCCCTTCGTTCTAAACCCCCTATAACTGTCGCTAATAGTGTTGAGAAAACTTGGAAGAAAGCTGCTAAAACAAATACTCTAACAACCCATGCTGCAACAACATACTTAATGTTGTACACTGCTAAGATTGGTTCAGCATACACTAAAACACCTATAATCATCGGTACAAGCAGTAAGTATGAAAGCCAAAAAGCCTCAATAACATCTTTAACATCTCTTTTAGCTAGAAGCCTAGCATACAATGCTGAAGAAAAATGGGCACGTGTAGAGACAATATTTAACACGGACATAGAAACACCATAGTAAGCTATTGGCGTCTCGCTGCCTGCAATGATCCTTACAATAATAGCGTCTAACGATGCAAGCATTAACACAATATTACTATATAGGGGGAGCCAAGACCTTTTAATCCAGTCCTTCACTATGCCGAAGTCGAGAACAGAATTCGACAATATTCTCCTATTAACTGCAAATAACAATAACAATCCACAGCTTCTACCCACAATAGCGGCCACTACTGCACCATACAGACCTAGTTTAAGCAAAACAACTAAAAGTAACGCGGAGAATGCTTGAGCTGTTCTTATCGTAAAACTACCTACACCCCTATATTGAGGAGCATGAGATAAGGCTATGTACAATAAACCTCGATAGAGATACTCTTGTAAAACGATTATTGATGCGAGAAGTAAAGGTGTAAAAGGCTGATTAAAGAATACATATGCTCCCCA
>QMRV01000404.1 GCA_003649445.1 Thermoprotei archaeon
ATATTTTAGAGGGATCAAGACAGAAACTTTGGGATGTAATGGCCTCTTATGGGTCAAGATATCTTTTCCATTATGTAAATTTCGATGATGATGAAATGAAAATAGCTTATCGAGTAATAGTTGATGCTCCGGGAATTTTAAGCAAGGTAAAAGAGGCAATCGCACATGATTTCAAGCTTATAATGGATCTTATTAGTCCTGAAATGTTTAAGAAAGTTATTTTAAATGATGAGCAAAAAGACCATATTTGGGAGCTAGCTAAGTGGGTTGCAAGTATTAGAGCGGTTTCTAGAAGGCCAAGCTACTACGATATTGAATCTGGTAAGTGGCGCCAGGAACTTGTCCATATCCAACGTGAAGCCCCCCTAAGAGTTGCTCAGCAACTAACAAACTTCGTAAAAGCAAATGTTCTCTTAAGGAGTTTAGAAGTCATTGATGAGAAAGAAACGTTAACCGTAGATGACCACGCTATGAAGTTAGCTGCGAAGCTAGCTATGAATTCGGCGCCACCTTTCAGGTATAAGATTATAAGAGAAATATCGAAAAATGATAGCGGCCTTCCCCTCAGTAGTTTATGTACTGCCCTTGGCTACGATCCGGAAAAACATAAATCCATGTTCTACTACCATGTCCAACCCTTAGTGCATTGGGGAGCCTTAGAAAAAGATGATGATGGCAATTACAAACTGCCCCTTGCAATTCACTCAATATTCAAAAAATATAAGGTGCTAGAGTAATGTTTTCTGATAGGTTTTTCTTTGAGTGGTTTCATGGTCCTTTCCGTGTTTCAGGTGTTTACCGTGAGTTAGCTTATACTGTAGGTGTTTCTAAGGGTTTTTCTAGGAATAATTTCCTTGATTGGTTTTCTGCTTTCCTGGAAGCTAGGAAGCTAAATGGTAAAGAGAACCTTTATTTATCTATAGGTTTTTACCGTGATCCCGGCCTTAATCCTGAATACCATTACCTGTATTTTGATTTTGACTCGGAAAACATTATTGAGTTTGCCCGTGAAGAAGCTAAGCAGTTTGTTCAGTATTTAAGAGACAGGTTTAGCTGCGACCCCGTTATTGTGTTTTCAGGTTGTAAAGGCTATAATGTGATCATTCCTTTAGATAGACCTGTAGATTTCAATATTTACCGTGTTTTATGGTTGACCCTTACTTCGCCTTTCACGTTTCACACTCTTGACTCTAAGGTTTTAGATCCTAGGCGAGTACATAGAATACCTTATACTTACAATGTAAAACCAGGTCGGAAAGGGCTAGCCCAGATTCTGAAAAGTGATTTTACACCTATGAGGCCTGAGGATTTTAGCTGGGAAAACTACGGACCACTAAAACTAAACAGTGTTAAAATATACAGGATAGAAGTTGATTTACCGAAAGTCAAAGTAATTTATCATGCAGGCAGCCGGCCTAGAAAACCTTTGCCAAATAAAATAGAGGACCTTGCCGGTAGCGACTTAGTGCCTCCATGCATTAGGAACGTTGTTGAAGCAATGGTTAAATCAGGTGAGCTAGATCATTACCAAAGAATGGGCCTGGTACTTTACCTTAAATGGATTGGCTTTCAAATAGATGATGTTATAGAGTTTTTCCGGAAATACGCTAAGGACTTCAACGAGAGAATAGCCAGGTACCAGGTAGAATACCTTTACGGGCTAAGAGGCAAAAAACAGGATTGGTTGATGTTTAGCTGCCGTAAAATGAAGCAGCTAGGAATATGTTTGGAATGCGGCTGGAACCGCAACCCTGTAACCTACACTTACCGTAAAGCAGCTGTAAACAATGAAGTTAAGCAGAGATTCTACAGGCTCACACGAAAGGAAATAAACTACTAGAAGGTTCTTATTATTGTTTCTAATTGTTTCTAACCACTACCTAAACACTGCACCATTACCTCTGTTAGAAACTATGTCAGCTTATTTGCTGAAATTCTTGGAATTCTATCGCTGTGCTGATCCTACCACAGTTGTGTGGAACGTTTTTAATTTAATGTAAACGCTAAAATAGAGTGAAGGTGAGATTTAAAATGGTGATAGCAACGGTTTTCTACAGGGTTAGGAAAATCAACGGCAAATACTATCTTTACCGGGAATGGTGGGATCCCGAAACAGGTAAAAGAAAATCCAAATGCCTCGGTAACTGCGAGAAAATAGAGTCAATGCTGGCGGGCCCGCGGGGATTTGAACCCCGGACCCCCGGCTTAGAAGGCCGGTGCCCTATCCTGGCTAGGCCACGGGCCCTTTCTACCTATTCTTTAGTTTTTGAAGTTTTAAATTTTATTTTGCCTAGATTAGCGAACTAAACTCTTAATATCAACTATACTGTGAGGTTTCCACTTAGCTATAATGTATTGTGCTAAGTCAAAAATCTTCTTGGCTTTTAGCAATATTACAATATCGCTTGAAGAAACGATACCTTGCTGAGAGTATGTAATTATAGTTTTGTCGTTTCTACTACTTACAATGGTGTTTATTTTGTACCTTAGTTCTTCACCTAAGCTTCTAGTTAGGGAAGCTATTTCACCGCTGTAGCTGACTTGTTTATCATAGAAAAATATGATGTTTGAAGGCGTTAACGAACATGCCTCTCTTATTATTAATCTTA
>QMRV01000405.1 GCA_003649445.1 Thermoprotei archaeon
ACCTACTATTTCTCCCTATGGAAAATACTATATCTGGTTTATTTTTGACTAAAACATTAAAAGACATACGTACTACTTTATCATAATCTTTTGGTATAACATGTAAGGAAAGACCGCTGTTCTTCAATACGTTTAAGTCTAATGCTTTAACGGCCGAGGCTATGGAACTAATGACCTCACGTGTTGATATTATTGTTGATTTTAAACCCATATTTTTGAATACTAAAATTAATGCTATACTTCCTAGAATACCATCGACTTCAGGTTTTCCTTCACCATAGAAATAAGTTATTATTAACACTTTTCTTCCATGTTTGACAACATTGGAAATACTGTGAAAAACATGTTCTACTCTGTAATTAAAATTCTGAGGAGAATACCCGAAATCCCTATAGAGCTCGTTTTCAATAATATTCCATTTCATCCGCTATTCAGCTCTTCTAACGCTTTTATTACTGCAGTACTTGGTTTTTCCAGTTGTAAATAGATTTTTCTAAGCTGATTTTCATTAAGCCTCGTGCGTTCTTCAAGAAGAGTATTTATATGTTTTCTTAGAGAAACCCAATCATGCGTATTGTATAAAGGAAACCCCCATGAGCTTACACATTCGTTAACCAGGGTTTTTCTTGGAAAATAGCTTATAGAAGGTGTACCCATTAAAGCTGCTTCCCTAGCTATAGTAGCACCTCCTGTAATAACTAAGCTTGCTTTGGGATATAATACTCTTAGATCTAACGCTGTTTCCGGCACTATTATGTTTTTAAAACGCTTTAAAACATGTTTTCTTTGATACTCATACCTAGGTAGGAATACTATTGTTCCGTCAAACCTTGATGCTATATATTTTAATACTTTATGAAATACCGGCCTATACTTATAGTATGATGCTTGGGTTTCTTCAGGCCTAAATATTATGAAAGGCTTATCTAAATTAATCAGTGAAAGTGCTCTCTCTTTAAACTGTTTAGGCGGTTTATAGTTGATAACCCATTCAAGTTCGTCAACACCATTAAACTGATAGATTTTGGTTCCGGGCAAAGTATAGGGTTTAAACGCTTCTAATGGTATGCATTTTGAAAATATAAGGTAATTAGCTAATGGTATTGTAAGTTTGTTCACCGCTTCTGCGTGTGGAGTATCATTCATTAAAATAATGGGTATACCAAGTCCAAAAGCAACTCTGCATCCGCTAGGGCTAGGGTATGAAATAAGAACTGAAGGACTAACTTCGTTTATAAGCTTTGTCAGTTCAAGTGTTCTCTTAGCGTAAGCTGCAAGTTTTCTGCTAAGAGACCTTCCTCCATGTTCTCCTATAGAAACAAATTTTTCCTCATAGCCTTTAAGTAAAGATTCGATGTAATCGTATTTTCTACATGTAATTATTGTCTCATAACCTTTGCTTCTAAGTTTTAAAGATAAATAATGCATTAGCAATGCTTGCTTAGGCGTTAAAACATCTAGCCATACAGTTTTTCCGGTCATTGCCTATACCTTGAAACACCCTTATAGTCTAACGTAATTTAAATCCTAAATATGGTTATTAATATTTTTAACAGTACATACAGTATCAATGTTGCGAACACTACGTATGCAAATATTTTAGTTATTTTCATGAGCTCCTTCTTCACTATTGAAGCTATTATTGAAAGCATTAAACACATAAACTCCCCCATCAACAGGAGCTCCATAACCTCCAGCATCAACAACGCCTACCGTAAACTTAGTTAAGATGTTTAAGTTATTTAGCGCTATCTAGTTTAAATTTACGAAACTACTTTATTTAGTAAACGCTCTAAATAGTTTGGGGCTTGTTCATGGGTAGGCTTTTCGGAACAGATGGTGTTAGAGGAGTAATTAACATTGACCTAACCCCTGAGCTAGCTATGAAAATAGGTTTAGCAGCTGGAACATTCTTCGGAGAAGATTCTAGGATTCTTATTGGAAGGGATGTTAGAAGAGGAGGTAAAATGCTTCAAAAAGCCGTTGTTGCTGGCCTTTTAAGTGCGGGAGTAAAAGTTTATGATGCAGGATTACTTCCAACACCTACCTTACAATTTGCTGTTAAACACTTTGGCTTCGATGGAGGAATAATAATTACCGCAAGCCATAACCCACCTAAATACAATGGCATAAAGGTTATTGCTGCCGATGGTGTTGAAATAAGTAGAGAGGACGAGGCCAAAATAGAGGAAATAATTTTCTCTGAGAAATGGTTTAGAGCCCCCTATCTTAGCCTGGCCGAGGAAATACCGAAGTTCCACGGAATAATAGATGCATATGTTAAGTCAATACTTCAACATGTTGATGTGGAGAAAATTAAAAGTAAGAAGTTTAGAGTTCTAATAGATCCAGCTAACAGTGTAGGTGTTTTTACAAGCCCTTTAGTAGCTAAAAAACTTGGATGTAAAGTATATACTTTAAACGGTAATCTCGACGGTGATTTCCCAGGTAGAGAACCTGAACCGACTACGGAAACGTTAAAGGAAACAGCTGAGGTAGCTAAAGCTTTACATGTAGACTTAGCAGTTGGACATGACGGTGATGCTGATAGAGCGATTTTCATAGATGAGAAAGGTAGAATTCACTGGGGAGATAGA
>QMRV01000406.1 GCA_003649445.1 Thermoprotei archaeon
TAAAACATCAAAATCTTTCTCAAACTCTTCGCCATTTTTTACATAAACTATCTTCCTCCCTTTATAATCTATTTTCGTAACTTTCGTTTCTAAATGGTAATTTATTTTTAATTTTTCAAAGTATGTTGGGGTTAATTCTATGAGCTTATCAAAACCCTTCACTGTGCCCGCTAGTGCAAATGGCATACCGCAAGGAGAATATGTAGGCCACTTTCCTGCTTCAAAAATTGTTATTTCAGATTTCCTATCAAACTTTCTGATAAACGAAGCAACAGTAGAACCTCCAGTCCCTCCACCAATAATTACGATACTTCTTTTTTCCAATAAGAACACCCGAAAACATAGAGTTTAAGGTAATTTATAACTTTAATCCTAAAAGGACTATTTATGGTAAAGAAATTCAGGTAATGTTTTCTGAGCTTTACACCATTCAGCAATACATGGAGAATTCCATCCAATACCTTTGGGTGTTTTTCTAAATCCCTTCTTACTCTTACAAGTACTTTTTCCTCTAGTTAAAAGTCCTTTAGCAACCAATGCTCTAAGAGATGCTGCCACATAGCATCTAAAATTGTAACCTGAGTAACCATACTTCTTAACTATTAACCTATACGTTTTAGGATATTTTAGTTTAAGAACATCTATTACGTCTTTTGTCGTAAAGCACTCACTTTTAATTTCGCCTATAGCAGCCATTATTACCTTTTCTAGCAACTTACTTCACAAATCTATGTTTATAACTTGTTAGAAATATATGGTTACTCACTAATTTTCTTTAATTTCTTTAAAGCATTAATTAAAGCGTCAACATCCTCCTTAACGTTGTATAGGTAGAAACTTGCTCTAACAGTCCCCTTTAAACCTAAGTAATGATGCAGTGGATGTGCGCAGTGCATACCGCTTCTAACAGCAATACCTTCGGTATCTAGAAAAGCAGCTACTGCATGGTGATCGTAGTTTTTAACGTTAAACGCTATTATACCTCCTTTAACGTTTAAATCTGTTGGACCATAATGTTTCACGAAATCCCCTAATTCTTCACTTAAAAGTTTAAGAGCATACTCTGTTAACTGCTTCTCATGTTCCCTTATGCTTTCCATACCTATTTTCTCCAAGTACTTTATTGCTTCAACAAGACCTATAGCACCTGCAATGTGAGGGGTGCCTGCTTCAAATCTTTCGGGCAACTTTGCCCAAATAATTTTCTCTAATGTGACATCTTTTATTGTTCCTCCGCCGGTGATTACGGGATTTAATTCCTCTAAGAGTTCTCTTCTCCCATAGAGAACGCCTAGACCTGTAGGTCCTAACATTTTATGGCTACTGAAAACTAGGAAATCTACATCTAATTCTCTAACATTAACGGGCATGTGAGGTACTGATTGAGCACCATCAGCAATAACGATAGCGCCAATTTTATGTGCTAACCTAGCTACATGCCTTATGTCATTTATTGTACCCAGAACATTGGACATCTGGGTTATAGCAACAATTTTTGTTTTCTCAGAAATCTTATTCTCTAAGTCTTCGTAGTCAAGAGTGTAATCGTTCCTTATCATGACGTACTTAACTTTAGCACCCACCTTTCCAGCTATAAGTCTCCACGGAAGCATATTACTATGATGCTCCATAAGAGTGATTAGTATTTCATCCCCTTCTTTGATAATGTTAAAGCCCATCATTAAGGCAAGCATGTTTAAAGCGTACGTACTATTATACGTGAAAACTATCTCCTCCCAGCTTCTAGCCCCAATAAACTTAGCTACGATCTCATGAGCTTCCTCATACATTTCAGAAGCTTTCTGACTTAGATAGTGAAGTCCTCTTTCAACATTTGCATTGTATTCTTCATAGAATTTCTTCACAGCTTCAATAACTTGTTTAGGCCTATGGCTTGTAGCTGCGTTATCCAAGTAAACTAGTGGTTTATCGTGAACTTTAATGCTAAGTGTAGGGAAATCGTTTCTTACAATATATGGGTCAAACATTTAGGCACTTACCCTTTATACGATAATTCAGAACGAATATTTAGTAAAATCTTATGCAACACTATTTAGTATTGAAGGGTAATTGTCATCTCTACTTTATGCTCTCAACAACATTGGGGACAATTAGATGATCAATGGTCTTTTCATTGTTTACTAAAAGATAAAAGGTACAGTAGAGGAATAGGGTTTAATTTAAATGGATTAAACACCTTCAGGAGCTTTTATAACTAACGACATTCTAATTATGGGAAGTAGCATGGCGATGAATATTAGGAAATAGTTGAATAAGTGTTCGCGAAATAGGACCATATGCACTATTAAAACATAAGATGAGAAGTAGAAAGCGCTTAACACTATGAAATTAAGTGCTTCAGAAAGCATTCCCGGAATGGTATCTCTTCTAACCGATCTTAGTATGAAAAGCGTAGCTAATCCTATGAACCCAAAAATTATGATCCACTTTTCAGAATATTGTGAGAGAAAGTACAATGCTAGTGCTTTTGCATATTCTTCCTGAGGGGTTATGTCAAGTTTAGTGAATACTAGCTTGGCGTAGTAGTATCCTATTGATCCGAATAATCTATTGACACTAAGTATTCCAGCTA
>QMRV01000407.1 GCA_003649445.1 Thermoprotei archaeon
ATTCTTACAAATAAGTTGCTTCTTAACATAGATACAGCGTATATGCCGTACAGTTCTTCGCCTACGGTCTTTCAGGTCTCCGTAGGACTGTTCATCACGGTTCCCCCTAGCCTCCTCCCCGCCTGACCTAGTGAGCGGGTAACGAAAACTAGAGATCACCATTAAAGCTGTGTAGAGCCATAGGCGTATAAGCTTATCTAACATATCCCTATAAAATAATAAGGAACATATAAATCAGAAACAGTTTCTAACCTTACTGCTTCATACCCTATATATTCCCCGTTAACCCTCATAACCAATAGCGTTCTCCATGAGGTTCAATAACTATGGTTTCGGGGATAGTGGTATCAACTATAATGCCTTCTTAACGTCGAAAACCTCTCAGTTTTCAGCTTATAGGGAGATTCGAAAATCCCGACCCATTCACTGTTCTCTAATCTCTAACCTATATATGACTCATGGTGGATCAGCTAGTTCTATAACCATAACGCCTTGGTTAATAACAGTTATCTTTAATAATCTTACCAAACTTGTAATATTTTTTATCAATTGTTTCTAAACGGTAGTTTATGAGCATCGCCTAAGATTAGGTCTTCATGTTCTTTTCTCCTATGTTTGAAATGTTTTTAACAGCATTCTCTATCATGGCTTTCGATATGTTTAACCCTATAGCATATACTTTGTTTTTCTCAAGAATGTTTACTATGAGGCTTCCAGTACCGCATCCAACATCTAAAACTCTTCCCCATATTCCAACTTTACTCTTAACCTCATCAGATACATTAGCATATATGGACTTAAGAATTTTAGATGCAAGTAAACTATAAACATAAGATGAACCCCTAGGGATACCCTGCACTTTTCTCTGAATAAACCTTGAAAACCTATTTACAGAGTCTAATAGTTTATCTGTAAAGTTCGTAAATACACCTCCCTATTTTAAGTCACAATCTGATCTTACATAGTACATTTAGAAGTTCTAGGCTAAGATAGTTTTTACTCTTTTAGGTTAATTACTTTCTCACTTCTGCTTACCTAAAAAAGAAATAGTAGTTCTTTAACTATTAAGTTGAGGAGTGTAATGTTTGAAGATAAGAAAAATGAGTTTAGCTGATGTAGATCTTGTTGCCGGTTTGTTAGCTAGGAAGTATCCCGGTGAAAATATAGGGGATATTAGAGAACATACGCTATGGCATGTTAAAGGTTTTCCTGAAATATGCCTAATAGCTGAAGATGGAGGAGAGGATAAAGGTTTCATAATATGTCATTTACATGTGAATAGTTTAGAAATAGAAGACATTTATGTAGCTAAAGGGAAAGAACATCTATATAAGCGGTTGATATTGGAGGTTTTAAATAGAATACCTAAGGTAGATACTGTAACAGTATGGTTAAACGATTTCAAAGAACTGTTGAAACAGCTAAAATAGTTCCAAAACATTAAAAGCTATAGGAAGAAGTTAGCTGTAGCAAAGTTTATATGTTTTTATTATTTGTTGATGTGCCGTTGCTCCAGGGTCGGCGGTGAAAGCCTCCCCAATGACCGGTGAAACCCGAGCGACCGGGGAGGAAAAAGGATGAACCGATGACCAAGACATATAAAAACATATAAAGAGGCGAACCCGGTAGAGAGAAGTGAAAACTTCTCATGTATTTTCTTTATCTTAATTAATTTTAACTAGTTAATATCTTACTTATTTAGATAAGGATGAATAAAGTTGGCTCAGAAAGCCCCAGCTTTACTAATTACAGTTTCATGGCTTATTTACGTGCTATTCTACCTGTGTAGAGTAAATTATTCAATAGCATTCCCTTATGGCATAGTCGAGTTAGGGCTTGACTACTATATAATGGGGGTTATAGCTGGATTATTTGCCTTAGTATACTCTTTAGGACAGGTGGTAAATGGATATATTGTTACAAGAAAGGGGCCTTGGCTTCTCCTATTTGCTGGAGCAATACTTTCTAGTTTAGCAAACATACTGTTTGGCTATGTAAATAATGTAACGGGTTTTATGGTCTTATGGGTTCTTAATGGCTATTTCCAGTCTACTGCATGGGTGTCTCTTATCAGAGTATTAACCGTTATGTTTGAAAGAGAAAGGCTTGGAGGATATATGGGCTTCTTTAATACAAGCTGGGCGTTAGGAAGTTCTATTACATGGATTATTACAGGCTATGTAGTATCAGTTATAGGTTGGCGGCATGGATTTATAGTGAATGGGCTAATATTGATGGTCTTAGGCCCCATTTCCGTACTTATACTAAGACAGCAGACAAAATATAGCGTAGAAGTGTTTTATAAAAGAGAATCCCTAGCAAACTACACTATGTCGAAGGATCTAATCAAATACTGGAAACCAATACTGCTTCTAGCAATCGCATATCTCTTAACAACAGGGGTGCTGCAGGCAGCCATAGTGTATCTACCATCATACCTGTATACGATATCGGGTTCAACTGCAATATCGTCGATAACTGCTTCAATATATCCCATGTCAGGTGCATTAGGGATGATAATATATGGTTTTATGCTTGATAGATTTCGCGGTATAGAGAAAGTTAAACCTCTATTATTGTCC
>QMRV01000408.1 GCA_003649445.1 Thermoprotei archaeon
CGCGCTATGCGGTAGGGAAGACGTTTCTCTACTTATGGCTTTACATAAGAAGTACGGTTACATAATGATATGTACCGAGTGTTGGAAAAAGAACTGGCATGACCTACTACCCTATGGTGGTGGAGAAAGAAGCTGTTGTGAATAGTTCTAGCCAATATTTCTCCATTATGTTTCAAGTTTAAGTTTTTGTATTTAAACGCACTAAATTATCCTAGGGTGTTCGGTTTTTGAGCGGCCCACCATACCATATTAAAGCCAGGCCCGAAGATATTGCTGCAAGAATAATTATTGCCGGAGATCCTGCACGTGTTGAGCAGGTTTCCGGTATGCTTAAGGATGCTAAGCTTGTAAACACTAATAGAGGTTTTATAACGTACACAGGCTACTATAGGGATGTTCCGATAACTATAGCAACACATGGTATTGGAGCTCCTTCAGCAGCTATTGTTTTTGAAGAACTTGTAATGCTTGGAGCCAAAGCAGTGGTAAGATTGGGAACGTGTGGAGGCCTAGTTGAGGAACTTAGGAAAGGAGATATAGTAGTAGCTACTGGGGCAGCATATCCTGTAGGCGGTGGAGCTGTTGGAATGTACGTTCCAGACTCATGCATGCCCACGGCACCTCATCCAGAAGTAACTACGGCATTAATAGATGCTGCTAGGGAGAATAACGTTAAGTTCCTTTTAGGCCCCGTTATTAGTAGTGATGCTTTCTATGCTGAGGACCCGGAATTTGTAAAGAAATGGTCTCATAGAGGAATAGTTGCTGTTGAAATGGAGTGTGCTATGTTGTTTGCTCTTGGGTGGATGAGAAAGGTTAAAACAGGAGCATTACTTGTTGTAAGTGATAGTCTTGTCCACGAAGAGGAGAAAGCGTTAGCAACGGCTGAGGAATTAAGGAATGTAATGAATGTTGCAACCAAAGTTGTTTTGGATGCATTAGTGAAAGTTAAAGTGTAGCAAATTCATCTGTACTCTATTTTTCCTTCCCAAACACCCCATTCTTTATTGTATCCAAATATGCTTAAATCAATAGGTTCTATGTTAAGAAGTTTCGCCTTAAAACCTATTTCGGCTATAGAGCCGGTATTGTAGCTTAACCACATTGTATACATTCCGTTCTTCTTGGCAACAAGGTAAACTAAAACCTTCTTCGACTCTCCGGGAATAATCACTGCTGGCGTTGTTGAAACAACCATACCGCTACTATTAACAAGGTTTGCTCCAACCCAGAACTCTGACGGAACTTCCTCATTAGTCCTAGTATTTAGTTCCAAAGTTATCATGGCTGGAGCATTGTCTATAGATACATTAAGAACTACGCCTTCAACATGGCTTGCAGTAGGCAGGTCCAAGGAGCTTCCTATTTTCAGAACTGGTGTTGATTGCGGAGAACCTAAGTTCTTGACTTCGCTTAAGGTTACTGAGTACTCCTTATCTTTACTCTCTATGACTATGAAAAGCCCATTTGTAGAAAAGACTTTCCTCATCCATCCTCCCTTAACCATTTTACCGTTTACCGTATATCCTCCCCAAGTAACATAGTATGAAGGTATTATTACGCTATTTAGTTCGGCAACAACACCTGTAGGAGTCCATCGATTAAAGGAAAACTCTGTAACTAAGCAGTCTGAAACAGGTTGAATAGCTATTATCTTTCCTCCTACGGGGCTCTTTTTTAGAAGTATAAGGTTATTCTCACTATTTCTTATTTTAAACAATAGGAAACCGTAATTGCCCTTGATGAAGTACTCCTTATTATAGTCAAGTTCTATAGGCTCTTGCAGTATTATGGTTAATTCGCCTTGGACTTTAGCGTTGTGGATTTCAACGCTAATAATGTATTCTGCTTTGCAATCTCCAGTAATGTATACCCAGTTCTCATCTTCCACAGTGTATGGAAGTTTAATGACCTCTAAGTTTACTTCATGAAACAACCCAGTATATCTTGTTTCAGAAGCTACCATTATTTTGAGCCCTATAGTTAATTTCGGATTTTCACCTGTTACTTCAACATCTTCTATGGTAAGGTAGTAATACGCCGTAGCTGATGTTATTTCGAGGATCTTTTCAAACCCCTTGTCTGAGGTAAAATTATACCTTATGATTTTAAGAGGGACCTTAACTTCTTTGCGTTGAAAATATTGAGTTGTCGGTGTTGGTGATGTTTCAGTTGGGGGAGACGGGGTCGGTATTGTAGGTGAAGTTTCGGTAAACTCTACGGTTTCAGACGCGGATGTAGCGTAGGGTCCTCTTTGCATAGAGTAAAGTATTCCTCCAAGAACTAGAACTAGAATAGTAATTGTTATGATGACCTCTCTCTTCATGGAGTATTCCTCCTCTTATACGGCGAAATTTTAACGTAGAGTTTTGAAATATATTTTTCTCATGAGGCTGTTTTTTAAATGGAAATATATGTTGGAACCTCGGGTTGGCTATACGATTGGAATATTGGAGGTAACCTAGAATGGTATGTTAAATTTTCAAGCTTAAATACTGTGGAACTTAATGCTTCTTTCTACCGCTTCCCCTTTAGAAACCAGGTTAGATCATGGGCTAGAAAAGGTAGTAAGCTTAAA
>QMRV01000409.1 GCA_003649445.1 Thermoprotei archaeon
GAATAAAATGTTATAGGTGGTGAAATGCCGGATAACGATTCTAGGTCGTCGCAGCATTTAATGTTACTCCATACTGTTCTTGCAAAGTCTCCTTCATTATAAGGGCCGAAGTACATAACTTCATAGTAAAAAGAGTCGAGTATTTCTGAGTCTCCAATAAGGTTGACATTCACTGATTTAAGTTTAGCAGGTAATGTACCATCATTTGCTATAACTATTCCTATGTAGCTTTTCCATTCTGGGTAAACGTTTTCAAAAATTATGGTTAATCGTTTACCGTTTGGACTTAAATTCGCTGATGAAGAATATGTTTCCGGGCATTCATGGCTGCAGTGGCAACATGATATAATTTTATAGGACCCTATTCTCACATCTAATTCACCTATCGAAACAGAGAAGTTTGCTCTAAGTTTACCGTACCATAGTGAGTAAGCTTGAGATGTAAGTAATAATGTAAGCGTAAGCACTACAAATAGGGCGTATAGTTGTTTCATCATTTTTATCTTCTCATGGTTTATCATATTGGAAAAAATAAAATATGTTTTGATGTTTATGGTATGTGTTCTTCGTACTCGTTCCACTGTATAGCATCTAATTGTATAGTGAATGTTATTGTAGATCCTTCATGTGCGTCTTGAAGTATTGTGATGTCAAGACTTATGTCTGCTGACTGGCATGGGTCGAGTTGTACGCCGAAGTTGTCTCCCCACCAGATTAGTGTATCGTTTTTACCATCACCGTCAAAGTCGAAATATTCTCCCTCTATTACGCCCGGGTTTAATTCGTGGTAAACATTGCCGTTGATTATTATTCTCCATATTTTTAAAGGTATTGTTCCGTCGTTGTGTACTTTAAAGGCAATGTGTTCATAGTACCATGGATCTACGTTTCGCATGGTTATTTTTAAGGTATCGTAATCTCCATCATTATCAGAATCTACTAGTTCAAGATCAGTACAGCCTACATTCTTATCTAGCTGTTGAGATCCTGGTTGAGGGAGAAATGATGCATTATAGTCGTTAACAGGGAAATCACATGTATCTAACTGTATGAAAGTGCCTTCCATAAATTCCCAGTCAAGTTCCCCCGTATTGACCGTCGCATTTACTCTTAATGTACTACTCCACATGGCAAAAGCTACACTAAACGTTGATAGTAGTAATAGAAAAATTGGTAGTATTGTTAATGTTTTAGCGTTCATATTTTATCACATCAGTTTACGGGACTTCGTTCCATTGAGCGAAGACAAATTCTACTTCAAACGCATAAGTTTTTAGTTCTTCTGCATTTTGTTTTACATGTATTACCAGTTCATATGTGTCATATCCCTTAGGATCTATTTGTATGCCATCTTCGCCGCCATCTTTTGATAACCCTAGATGAACGTTTAGCTCGGGATTACCGTCACCATCAAAGTCTAGATCTACCCATTTACAAAGTTCAAGAGGTACTTTCTTGCCATCATATATTAAAGTAGCACCTAGCAGTTTCACAGGTATTGTCCCTATATTATCTACCATACCATAAATACCTACTTTATAGCATGGATATGCATTATCAATTGTAACACCTAGTTTTATTAAATCTCCTTCGTCATCGCATCTTTCTTCCTCTATTTTCACTGTTGTTACATCGAGAGGTACTTCGGGTTTTTCAATAGTGTCATTATGCCAATACTCACTCCATTTAACATCTACTTCTCCCGTATTAACGGTCACGTTTATTCTTAGTGTTTCGCTCCACATAGCAAAAGCGATTCCCATAGATGCTAACATTACGAGTGCTATGAAAACTCCTATCATAGATTTTCCTATATTCATACATTACACACCTTGTTTAATCTAGGGTTAAGCGTTGTCTTAAAAATACATTGTGAAGTAACGTTACTGCACGGTAAAACCATATCTCTGAACTAGAACAGTCCTACATGAAAAGTACTTGTTCTAACAGTAAAAATTTAAATGGTAAAAAACCTATTCTACCTCTTGGCTAGAGGGGCCGGTAGCTCAGCCTGGTAGAGCGCTCGGTTGGCATCCGGGAGGTCCCGGGTTCCAATCCCGGCCGGTCCACCAACACTTATCTTATACGATTTTGTTGATTACTTGTTATTTAGAAATACATCATTTTTAGAATTTAGGTATGTTTTAAAATATGCTTAGCTTATGTTAGATTACTCTTACCTTGTTTACTTTCTTGTTTTGCCATGAGTATCTTCTTATTCTTTTTGATCTGCCGAAACCGCATGCTGCACAGTATCCTTTGGCAACGTTGAAGGAATGTCTTCCACATCTTCTGCATCTAATATGTGTTTTGCTTCTACCATGTTTTCCGAAAGATGTTGTCCCCTTTACCATAATGGTACCCTCTATTATTCCTTAAAATTATTTTACATAGGTATGGGTACGGGAGATATGAGTACTACATTATCTCCTCTGATTATTATTGTCCCTAATTTCCTGATTTTCCCATTGCTTTTAACTTCTTCTGCATTTTCTAAAACCAAGTTTAAGTGTTGATCATAGCTTTTCAAAATTCCACGTATTTCCCTACCGCCTTTAAGCTTTACGAGAACTA
>QMRV01000410.1 GCA_003649445.1 Thermoprotei archaeon
CGCGCTATGCGGTAGGGAAGACGTTTCTCTACTTATGGCTTTACATAAGAAGTACGGTTACATAATGATATGTACCGAGTGTTGGAAAAAGAACTGGCATGACCTACTACCCTATGGTGGTGGGGAAAGAAGCTGTTGTGAATAATTCTAGCTACATAATTTCTCCATTACATTTCAAGTTTAAGTTTTTGTATTTAAACGCTCTAGATTATTTTAGGGTGTTTGGATTTTGAGCGGTCCACCATTCCATATCAAGGCTAGACCTGAAGATATTGCTGCAAGAATAATTGTTGCCGGAGATCCTGCACGCGTCGAGCAAGTTGCTGGAATGCTTAAAGATGCTAAGCTCGTAAACACAAATAGAGGTTTCATAACGTACACAGGCTACTATAGGGATGTTCCGGTAACTATAGCAACACATGGTATTGGAGCTCCTTCAGCAGCTATTGTTTTTGAAGAACTTGTAATGCTCGGAGCCAAAGCAGTGGTAAGATTGGGAACGTGTGGAGGCCTAGTTAAGGGACTTAGGAAAGGAGATATAGTAGTAGCTACTGGAGCAGCATATCCTGTAGGCGGTGGAGCTGTTGGAATGTACGTTCCGGACTCATGTATGCCTACGGCACCTCATCCAGAAGTAACTATGGCATTAATAGATGCAGCTAGGGAGAATAACGTTAAGTTCCTTTTAGGCCCCGTTATTAGTAGTGATGCTTTCTATGCTGAGGATCCGGAATTTGTAAAGAAATGGTCTCATAGAGGAATGGTTGCTGTCGAAATGGAGTGTGCTATGTTGTTTGCTCTTGGGTGGATGAGAAAGGTTAAAACAGGGGCATTACTTGTTGTAAGTGATAGTCTTGTCCACGAAGAGGAGAAAGCGTTAGCAACAGCTGAGGAATTAAGGAATGTAATGAATGTTGCAGCCAAAGTTGTTTTGGATGCATTAGTGAAAGTTAAAGTGTAGCAAATTCATTTGTACTCTATTTTTCCTTCCCAAACACACCATTCTTTATTGTATCCAAATATGCTTAAATCAATAGGTTCTATGTTAAGAAGTTTCGCCTTAAAACCTATTTCGGCTATAGAGCCAGTATTGTAGCTTAACCACACTGTGTACATTCCATTCTTCTCGGCAACAAGGTAAACTAAAACCTTCTTCGATTTCCCAGGAATAATCACTGCTGGCGTTGTTGAAACAACCATACCGCTACTATTAACAAGGTTTGCTCCAACCCAGAACTCTGACGGAACTCCCCCATTAGTCCTAATATCTAATTCAAAAGTTATCATGGCTGGAGCATTGTCTATAGACACGTTAAAAACTACGCCTTCAACATGGCTTGCAGTAGGCAGGTCCAAGGTACTTCCTATTTTCAGAACTGGTGTTGATTGCGGAGAACCCAGGTTCTTGACCTCGCTTAAGGTTACTGAGTACTCCTTGTCTTTACTCTCTATGACTATGAAAAGCCCATCTGTGGAAAAGACTTTCCTCATCCATCCTCCCTTAACCATTTTACCGTATGTCCTCCCCAAGTAACATAGTATGAAGGTATTATTACGCTATTTAGTTCAGCAACAACACCTGTAGGTGTCCATCGATTAAAGGAAAACATTGTAACTAAGCAGTCTGAAACAGGTTGAATAGCTACTATCTTTCCTCCTACGGGGCTCTTTTTTAAAAGTATAAGGTTGTTCTCACTATTTCTTATTTTAAACAATAGGAAACCGTAATTGCCCTTGATGAAGTACTCCTTATTATAGTCAAGTTCTATAGGCTCTTGCAGTACTATGGTTAATTCGCCTTGGACTTTAGCGTTGTGAATATCAGCGCTAATAATGTATTCTGCTTTGCGATCTCCAGTAATGTATACCCAGTCCTCTCCTTTTACAGTGTATGGAAGTTTAATGTCCTTTAAGTTTACTTCATGAAACAACCCAGTATATCTTGTTTCAGAAGCCACCATTATTTTGAGCCCTACAGTTAATTTCGGATTTTCACCTGTTACTACAACGTCTTCTACAGTAAGGTAGTAGTACGCCGTAGCTGATGTTACTTCGAATATTCTTTCAAACCCCTTGTCTGAGGTAAAATTATACCTTATGATTTTAAGAGGAACCTTAACTTCTTTGCGTTGAAAATATTGAGTTGTCGGTGTTGGTGATGTTTCAGTTGGAGAAGGTGAAGTTGAGGTTGGGGATGGAGTCCCGGTGGACTCTACAGTTTCGGGTGTAGGTGTAGTGTAGGGTCTTCTTTGAATAGAGTAAAGTACTCCCCCAAGGATTAGAATTAGAACAGTAACCGCTATGATAGCTACTTTCTTCATAAGGTAATTCCCTCTTGTTCGGCGAAATTTTAACGTAGAGTTTTGAAATATATTTTTCTCATGAGGCTGAATCTTAAATGGAAATATATGTTGGAACTTCAGGTTGGCTATACGATTGGAATATTGGGGGTAACCTAGAATGGTATGTTAAATTTTCAAGCTTAAATACTGTGGAACTTAATGCTTCTTTCTACCGCTTCCCCTTTAGAAACCAGGTTAGATCATGGGCTAGAAAAGGTAGTAAGCTTAAA
>QMRV01000411.1 GCA_003649445.1 Thermoprotei archaeon
AATAGAGGCTGTAATAAATTAGGAGTATATGTAGTGGTTTGCAATCAACTATTAGCTTTAGTGGCTGTATTGGTATTTACTCCTCTGAAATGCGTCATTACCTATATCCTTGCTGTCGCTTTCAGCGTCATATATAGTGCTCCCCCTTTAAGGTTAAAGAGTAGAGCTGGACTTGACGTTCTATCACATGTACTCTACTTTGGTATACTGTTGTATCTATACGGTTTATACCTAGCTGGAGGGGAAATAACATTACCGATACTACCGATGATAGCAACTATAGGCTTCTACTCAGCTTTCCTTCAGTTGAGGAATCTAGAGGAAGATCGACTATACGATATGATGTATGGAGATAAAACCTTATTTGTAGTCCACCCCATTCTTGCAAAGTATCTTCTAGTTCTAACAGGTATTTCGTCAATGATTGGATCTATAATGTATGTCCCCTTTAATCCCCTTGTAGTTGTACCTCTCCTTACGTTCTCATCTGTGGTAGGCTATAGATATAGATGGAAGAGGTTCGTAGATGCCTTTGTAGTATTCTCGTTGATCTTAGGGGTGATCAAATGAGGATATTAATGGTATCAGAATGGGCTCCATGTACCTATGGTGGGGTTTCTTCCCAAGTTAGGTTGCTCTCAGAGTGGCTCAGGAAGAGAGGATATGATGTATGGGTAATGTATAAACAAGGGTATTGTAGGGGAAATAGATACATTAAGATTGATGGTGTACTACCACTAGAGTACCACGTTGTACCCCCTATGCTATGGGAAGTCAAGAACATAATTAGTGAGGTAAAGCCAGATCTTGTACATGTTCACCACTCATTTACTCCCCTATCTGTCTTAGCTGTGAGAGCTTGTAGCAAGCTTGGTATACCCTGTATCCTAACAAACCACTCATTACCGCCAGCTGGTGAATCAGATTACTGGATTAAATTCTCCTATCTGACGCCATATAGGTGGTTACTTAAGCCTACTATAGTGACGGCTGTAAGTACGCCCGCTGCACTATTCATAAGAGATTTCCTCGGCTTAAAGGATACTATAAAGGTTATCCCCAACGCTATCGATACGAATAAATTTAGACCCAATGCTAAACCTAGGGAAGATTATATACTATATGTAGGTAGACTTGTCAGGCGTAAAGGGGTTCATATCCTAATAAAGGCTACTAAGATCTTAAGAGATATGAGCTACACAAATAGAGTACTGATAGCCGGGAGAGGCTATTTTGAACACTACCTCAAATTGCTAGCTTCTGAAGTCGACAATATACTATTCCTCGGAGAGGTTAGTGAATATAGGAAAACTAAGTTATATGCAGGAGCAAAAATCTTCGTTCTCCCAAGTGTCGTAGGAGAAAGTTTCGGTGTAGTACTTCTAGAGGCTCTTTCCTCAGGTACACCAGTAGTAGCGACAAATGTTGGAGGTGTACCTGAGGTAGTTAAAAATGGGAGTGAAGGCTTCTTAGTAAATACTGGTGAGCCCTACGAGCTAGCGAAAGCTATCGCTGAGATCCTTAGCTCCGAAGAGCTTTGGTTAAGAATGTCTATTAATGCTAGAAAGAAAGCTGTAGAGAAATTCTCGATAGAAACTGTGGGAAGACTCTATGAGCAGGCATACATGGAGGCTTTAGGTATAAACCTTGTAGCGGAAATCTTGCCTCAGAGATTATGGGATTCATCCAACTATACTTGAGGAATAAACTTTAAAAGTGGCGAGAATACCAAGGGTAACCATAACTAAGGAGTAAGGAAGCTGAAGTCCTAAAGGCACGTGGAGTACCGGTCTTCAAGGTGCTGAGATACAGAAGGTATCTCAGCACAGGCCTTAACTTAAGTGCTATCTCCTTTTTATAGTCCTCGACCCTTAGCCTCGCTCTATCCAGCATATAGAGGTCGTAGAAATCTCTCAGCTTCCGGACTCTCTTGGTTAGTATAGCTCTGACCTTCTCGCAGAGTATCTCCATCAAGTCGTAGGCGAGCACCTTGAACTCGCGATACTTCTCCAGGAACTCTCTGAAATACACTCTTTCTCTACTCGTTACGGCTATGCCCTTAAGGAAGACTCTGGCCTTACGCCTCTGTGGCTTGACCTTAGCGTAAGTACCTGTATATCTTGTCTCAATCGAATTTCTCACAGCATTCTGTTAGCACGTTCCTAGTTGCATGCTCAGAAACCACTAATTATAAATCCTAAACTTTCTTTAGACGCAATGTTTTGCGCGGAACCTAGTGAAACAATTTTACCATAAAATCCCTAAAGAATGCGCTACTTACAATATAACACGGTGGTAACGCGTGGACTTCGCGATCTATTTTCAACTGAATATAGCAGGGATCTTCCTAGATTCGCCTGTAAGCAATGAATGGTTAAAGGTGAGATCGTGAAAAAGGCCGTTGTACTCTTTGTTATTGGAATTTTAGTTATTGCTGTTCTCCTAGCGTATTGGTACTACTTGCACAGCTACAAGCCAGCGTTAGCGAGGAAACAGCTAGTGGAGAAATTTTCAAAAATTAAAACGTGGTATTTGAAGCTTAAAACAAAAGGGTATAACGTCACA
>QMRV01000412.1 GCA_003649445.1 Thermoprotei archaeon
AACAGCTTTATACATTGCACCAGCACTAATAGGTCTCGTACCCATGCCTGCAGGTGCAGTAGTCTCAGCTTCCATGGTTAAAGACATTGCCAGGAAAACTAACTTAACACCTGAAGAAGCAGCTTTCCTAAATTACTGGTTCAGACATATCATAGAGTATTCTTGGCCCATATATCAAGGGATAATTCTTACAGGAATAGTTTTCTCCATAAGCATAGTAGACACTATAAAAACATTATGCCCCATGACCGCTATTAACGCGTTAATAGGGTTAGCTATAGGCTATTACATTTTCAAGAAAAAACCGCTTAAGAAAAAGTTCATTGTAAAAAAGAATTCCTCTTTAAAACAAATTTTAGAGAAATTTACATACTCAACATGGCCTATTTTCTTAATAATAGCATTAATTTTAGTTTTAAAGATAGATGCGTCAATAGCGTTTCCTACATCACTTATAATGCTCATAATCACTGGCGATTTTAAAGCAGGCGATGTAACTAAAATACTGAGGAAAGCATTAGACCCCAAAATAGTATTTCTACCAATAGCAACAATGTTCTATAAAGCAATAGTCGAGTATACTAATTTAGCTTATCAAATATTTGATCTACTACTTGAAAGCAGAATTCCAGAATACTTCATTTTATCTATCCTACCATTCATCGTAGGTTTTACTACAGGTATTTCATTTGCTTTCGTAGGCATAACGTTCCCCCTACTTGTCCCGATAATAGGGCAAGGAAGCATAGATTCCGGAGCGCTAATTCTATCTTATGTAAGCGGAATGGCAGGTGTATTACTTTCACCAATGCACCTATGTTTAGTACTTTCAATAGACTACTTTGGAGCAAAACTCCCTGAAACATATAACCTTGTATTATTTGCTGTTTTAGCTTCAATGGTTTCAGCTTTTACAATATATTTAAGCTTATGATTATACCTAACTAGATTATTGAACATCAAGTTTTATAGTGTAATAGTAAATGATATATTTAAAACCCAACGTAAACCCTCAGTAAAGCAAATTCCATTAGGGCAAAAGCTGATGAGCGATAGAAGCTTAGTTAGAGAGGTTATAAGGATTTCATGGCCTATGATTATTAGCGAGCTTAGTGATAGCTTATACTCTATAGCTGACACATACTTTGTTTCGAAACTAGGTACAGCTGCTTTAGCAGGTGTTGCTATAGGCTCCTACCTATCATGGCTTTTCTTTGTAACCATAATCCCCTTCACAATGGGTTTACTAGTCTATGTTGCTCAAAGCTATGGTGCAAAGGAAATTCTTAAAGCGAGGAAAGCTATAGGTGAAACAATAATTTACAGCTTACTTGTAGCTATTATAGTTTCCCAAATAGTCCACCATAACTCCACGTTCTTCATAAGCTTAATAGCTGGACAAAACCCTGGTGTTGTTGAGAAAGGTGTCGCATATTTTTCCATAAGAATCCTTGGATTACCCCTACTAGCAACAGCTTTCCTCATGGACTCTTCGCTTAGAGCTATTGGTGCAACAAAATACTCAATGATAGCAATAATGTCAAGTACAGGGTTAAACGTAGTTCTCGACCCAATACTCATATTCGGCCTGTTTGGAGCACCAGCATTAGGCGTTAAAGGTGCTGCACTAGCTACAGTGCTGTCAATAGGCTACATTATACCTTTAGAGTTTTTCTTCCTAAAAATAACAGGTATTTCTCCAAAAATTAGTTTCAAGGAAAAATACGTTACAAAAATTGTTAGGCTTGGAACACCAATAGCGGTTGAAAGAGCAATACACTCTATAGGAGGTAACGCCTACATAGCATTTATTGCGCGATGCGGTGAAATAGCGTTAGCCGCTCACCAAATAGGTATTAGAATTGAAAGCTTCATATACATGCCCGGGTTTGCATTCATGGTTGCATCATCATCCCTAGTAGGTCAGAGAATAGGTGCAGGAAACATAGGTGAAGCAAAGAAAATATGTTGGGAAACCGCAAAAGTAGCTACAGCAGTAATGACCTTCCTAGGCTTAATAGCTGCGATCACATCATACTACATTGTCAAGCCATTCTCACCATCAGAGGAAGTTGCTGGATTAGCTGCCATATATCTGATACTAGCCGGGCTAAGTGAACCAGGCTTAGCCCTAACCATGACGTTAAGCGGGGGAATAAGAGGAGGAGGAAACACCATAGTCCCCATGGCAATCAACGCCCTAGGCCTCTACTTGTTCCGGGTAATACCAGCAGCAATACTAACAACAATCCTAGGAGTTATAGGAGCGTGGACAGCAATGTTCATAGACGTATATTTAAGAGGAATAATCTTCACAATAGTCTTCAAGAAGTTCTTCACTAAACTAGCCAGAAAAATAGTTTAACTCAAACTCTCATGGTCAAACATGGTAAAGGTAAAAATAAATTAAGCTTAGACAATGATAGTTTATGATGGAAATGCCAATATTCGCTAAGTTTGCTAAGAAGTATTTTGAGGAAAGCGAAAAAGATTTAGAAAGAGCTATAAGAGCATTTAATGTAAACGATTATTCTCAAGCAGTTTTCTATGCTCAACAAT
>QMRV01000413.1 GCA_003649445.1 Thermoprotei archaeon
CTATAAGGTTCCGCCACCACCTGAAACAGGCTAATTAATTAAATATTAGCCCTCACTGAACTTTAGCTCTTTCTTATTCTTTACGACAACTTGGATGAGAGGTTCTGCAGTATAGTTTCCATTTTTAGCTCTTTCAAGGATTTCGAGATATTTCTTGGCGTCCCTTTTTTACTTCAAAAACTTTGATCTTACCATTCTTTTTACTAATGTATATTATGAGTCCTAGATCGTAGTTTAGCATGTTCAGATAGGTGTTTAGCTGTAGAACATGGTGTTCATAGGGTTTCTCAGGTATTTTATTTACTGTTTTAACCTCTAAGACTATTTCGTCATTATATGCGTCAGGTGTTCCCGCTAACTTTAGACCGTTAGGGAATTCTAGGATAATTTGCTTCTCGGTAGTAAAACCTAGTTCTCTCAATGCTTTCAAGGACAAGCCGGTGATCCCGGGTTCAAATCCCGGCCGGTCCACCATTTATACATGGTCTATATAAAGATCTTTTCTCCATGATCTCAGTTAACATTGCTGTAGGGCTCTGAACTTCAATGATTATCAAACACTATTTTGGATTCGCATTATAGTGAATACTACACTGAACCAAGGTAATAAGATTAAAGGCAGAACATCAATGAAAGACCTTGCCTAATAAACCACTCATCAGTAATAACTGAAAGAACTAGTGGTTTTCTCTTAATGTGTATGCGTAGAAGAAAACTATTATTGATGATGTTATGAAAAGCACTAGGCTAAAGGGTATGGAAGCGTTGGTCTTAGTGATGCTAAGAATCCTGCTATGGCTGGTGATATTAGAGCTATTAGCCTCCTATAGCTTGATAGAGCTGACAATATACTGCTGGCTTTATTCTTTAGGTATTTTACTGAAGATCCATGATCTGTAAAATGGAAATGCTAAGACCTCACCAAATCTAGCTATGAAATATGCAACAACTAATATGAATGAGGGATTCATTGTCGTTATTAAAGCCCATAGGGAAACTAACGCATACCCTATGGCAATAGCTTCAAATCTATGTCTTTGACTAGCTTTCTCCGACATGTATGCAGCTAGAATAGCTCCTACAGATATCGCTGCTTCAACAACCATAACCTCAAAAAGGTCAATTCTAGAACATTCACTATATAATTTAACAACACTATTTCTGGCGCTATAGACCATGCAAGAGTAAGTAATGCTTCTACCAGTAGAATCAATCTAAACTCTTTATCTATTCTAAACACGAAGCTCTCAGCACTAATTCTTTCCTTAATACCTAGCTCCTAGCTTAGGTAAAAACTTTAATAGATACATAATTGTGAATACTGACGTTAGGCCAAAGGCTATGAATCCAAGTCTATAATGATACGGTGTATTAAACACATAGCCAAATATGTATCCTAAGATAAGGAACCCTATTAGCTGGCTTATTTCCGGGAGTCTTATATGCCAAGCAAAAACTTCTTTCATTTTACTCTCAGGATAAAGTATCCTTTCCGCTGCCTGATAGAGTGAATAGAAAATTGTTGTTATATCCTCTATTAATAAACCTAGGAAAAGCATTAATGGTGCTATAGGTCCATAAGCTAAACCGTATAGTATCGCTGATACTCCATCAAAAGTATCTATAAGTACAAGACCATGTCTAATAGCAACCTTGTCAAATATCTTCCCTACAACTTATGTTACAGGTATAGACAGTACATGAACAAGTGTAAAGATAATACCAACCTCCAGAACTGTATAATCTGTCATAAACATATACATAGGAAGCATATACCATGTAATCAATAACGGTGATATGATGGTGTGATACAGTATATAGTGACGTGCTCCTGTAGGAATTTCACTCCACTTCGTTGATTTCACCTGTCATTATAATAAGCATTACTTCATATAATATGTAATATTTTAGCGTTAATTATGTGATAGCTACCGATTAATTGAATTCCTTTACTTAAAGAATAAAGTAAGGTACATAGTATTCTAAGACTGTGCCATGCGGTCTACATGGATGGCAAGCCCTCTTAAACACTTATAAGAAATGGCTTAGAGATCTTTTAGCTATGAGAATTTATGGTTAACTATACTATTTCAGCTAAGTTTTTTACGTCTTTGAAGGGCTCTTTTTAAAGCCTGGTATACTGCTTTTTTCGTTACGAGACCTGCTATATGTAATGGTGTGTCACCTAAGATAGGGTCTTGCTCCATCGATGCTAAGCATGGATAGTAGTGTAGGAGAAGGCCTGCCTTGACAATAAGTTCTTTCGTTCCTATACCTACTATTTTTTCAGCTACATAATATGTTGAACCACATGGAGCACTACGTTTCACAGTTGCTGACACTACTACGTTGTTACGTATTTCGATTTCAAGCTCCGGTTTTCCGAAGAATTTAGCAAACTCATCTATGTAAGGATCACCTATCGGTTCAAGAGTGCAGAAGGGACGTGCAAAAACACATGCAATACTCTCTCTTCTAAGTTCTTCCTTTACTTGGGCTTCTAAACCTAATCCAGGGCTCCATCTAGGACGATCAATAGCTACTATTACTGATGAAGC
>QMRV01000414.1 GCA_003649445.1 Thermoprotei archaeon
CATCTAACTAGAGCTGTCTGTTTTCTATCAAAAACCTCAACAGAAGCTATAATAAGCAGATACGACTTAGAAGCAATATCAGCAAGCCTCTTCACAGGCCGATACTCGATAACAGGTATGTAACCATTAGCATGCAAAAACTTGCTTATGAATACTAAATTCATCATGCGTAAACCTAGTATTACTAGGTAGCCTATTTTGACTTTTTCTCTAAATCGTTTAGAATACTCTAAAGTATCAATATCACCAATTTTATACTTTAAATCAACCTTTACTTCACAATAGTACTGCTCAGCAATACTAGAAACAGGAACAATAGGGAGACCACGCCTATATTTAGCGAAACTAAATAGAACAATCTCTCTTAATTTCCTTAATCTCTCCTTCCAGCTCATGGAGCTTTTCTAATTCTTGGACAAGTATTTCCTTTCTAAAATTAATGCCAGTATAGATGGTGTGGTTTAAAAATAAGAATGAGACATTATTTTTAAGTATGTAAAAATTTTATGGAGAAGGATCTTTAAGTAGGTTAAGAAATTGGTGCCTGGATAAACCCGTCTGCCTAAGTATGGCGTTTAAAGTTCCTTTCTTTAATTCTTTATGTAGGGGTACGATAACTAATATTGTCTTCCTATTGATTTTCTTTTTAGCTTAACATGACTTCCTCTAATTCCAGCTATTTTAAACCCTTTTTTCCGTAAAGCCTTAATTACATCGTAGCCTGAAACTAGAGGTAGCTTCAATATTTCACCGATTGGCTAGTGTAGTACATATATTCTTCATAACCAGCTTTTCTTATCTTACAATATTTTACTAAACCTTTCCTTCTTAAGGCGCCGGCTAGTGCAAGGGTTATTCTTTTTCTGGCACCACCTATACCGTGTTTATCTATAATTTCAGCTAATAGAGGATATCTTTCCCTTTCTTTCTCAATAATCTCTATAATTTCATCTAAACTTAAAGCATTATCAACACTAAAAGCACCTTTGGATTTAAGCAGGAACATCAATTCATCAGAAATAGTTTTAGAAGGCTTCAAAACAACGTATCTTCGTAAAACACTCTCTTCCCCTCCTTTCTTCTTCTCTATCTTAGCTTTAGCTAGGGAGCTTATAGTAGGTAATTTTAAGTTAACATCAATATTGCTTGAAGAAAGCTCCATAAGAAGTTTTTCTTCAATACTATAAACTAGTTTAAACGAGAAATCACTACCCTTAACTTCAATCTTAAGAATACTACCATCATCTACGATATCAACGGTTCTTTCCACGCTCCCACCGTATACGATATCGTTACAGCTCCGATTTAAATGTAGCGTTACTATGTACCGTAGCTACGGTACCGCCGAAAATATATACTTTAAACAAATAACCTTACAAATGGTGCCTAACAAAAATGACAAACAAAGAAACAACAATCACCATAACAAAGAAAAGAGAAATAGAACTCAAAGTATTCGTTTGGCGCGAAGAAGACATGTACGTCGCATGGGAACCTCAGACTGGTGTAGCAAGCCAAGGAAAATCCCTTGACGAAGCATTAGAAAACATAAAAGAAGCAATAGAACTATACTTAGAAGACCCGGATGCAGAAATACCAAAACCAATAAACAAAATAACAATAGCAACAATAAAAATAAAAACACCCTAAACAACGCAAAACCTACACAGTCCTTTTTCTCACTAAAACTAAGCAGAGAAAAGAGTGAAGAAAAAAGAGGTTGTGTTGAATTCTCCACCTATACTGAAGGTATTTCAGACGCTTTAAGCCTATCAACAAGCTTCTCTTTTCTTTCATACTTTGGCTCATGAACTTTAGTAAAAACGGCTTCTAAAAAGCTTTCAAGCAGGACATGTAGTTGAGGCTAAAGTTGCACCATGTTTTCCTCTTGCTTCTCTAAGTTTGCCCATATTTCCACCTTACCTGTGCTAGGGTAAAATATCGCATAAGTTTTGTGTTGCTGGCTGGAATCTATTCTAACATATAGAGTGTGATAAGGGAATCTGTAAATACTGTATGGTGACCAATGTATATGGCCGTTAAACACGATTTTAGGTTTAACTATTTTAACTGCTTCTAAGGCTGTTTTCGCTCCAACGCTTTCTACTTGCTTCTCATATATCCTAGGTAGGTATGGTGTTTCATGGATTAAGAAAACATCTACCTTCTCCTTAAGCTTCCTAGCTACTTCTAAGTATTCTTCAGGTTTCTTCCTAGGAACACCTCTCTTCACTCCTCCCCTAGGTGCAACAATACCGTTAATACCACCTATTCTCAACCCGTTAATCTCATATACTTCCCCATCTTCCATAAGAACTGGTAGATGTGTAGAAGACTTTACATTATAAAGGCTACTTAGTACGTCCATGTTTTCATGGTTACCGTAGATTGTCAAAACCACACATTTCCTCAGCAGCTCATAAAACTCTTCCCTACTAACAGCGTTTCCCCAATCACCACATGACAAAAGAATATTGGGTCTATGGTAGTCAACTATTTTCATAAGCCAATACCATGCCCTACTTTCATCGAAACCTCTGAAAACCCTATGTGCG
>QMRV01000415.1 GCA_003649445.1 Thermoprotei archaeon
CAGCTCTTACCGGAGCTTGTGGTTAAGCCTGGTGACTATAAGGAATTCGGTAATAAAATAATCTATGTTATGGATAATTACGATAAGGTTTTAGAAATGATGAACATTGTAAGAGAATATGTTAAAAGAACATCATGGATTAATGTGGCTAGGGAACATGTAAGGCTTTACGAGGAGCTTTTAAGAACTTAAGCTATCACCTTAACTTTCTTTCTAAATAGGTAGGCTAGAATCAGATAGAACTGTATGAATTCAAGCCTTCCTAAGTACATCGCAGCTATTATTACGAATTTTCCTGCGAGATTTAATGTGTGAGAAACAATACCTACGGAAAGTCCTACGCATCCTAGTGCCGATGTGATTTCGAATAGTGCATTTATGAAAGATGTTTTGGCTATAGCCGAAAACAGAATGGCTAAGGAAAGGTCTGTAAACACGTATAATGCTGTGAAGCCTAAAACGCTCGTTAACACTTCATCGCTTATAGACTCTGTACCAACACTTCTTCTAACACTTAAGGGGATCCTAGTAGCCATTCTTGCAGCACTCCAACCTAGGTTCTTAATAGCTACAATAAACCTGAATACTTTAATACCTCCAGCTGTCGAGAACGTCGCTCCTCCAATAAGCATTCCTAGAAATAGTAGCGCTTTACTAACATCGGATATTGAGCCTAAGTCTATTAGTGAGAAACCTGTTGTTGTAGAACCTGAAACCATATGAAATATTCCGTTGATTATTGAAGAGCTTAAACTCATACCGTCAACAAAATGTAGTGATAAAATTAGAGAACCTGAAAAAAGCGCTAATAAGAGCATGTATGCTTTAAACTCTCCTGATTTAAACAATGTTCCTAGTCTGAACGTTATAAGGTATCTTAAATCACCAAAGTTTTGTGCTCCAAGAATCATGAATAATAGTATTGGTAAAATAACTGGTGGTGTTCTAGCGACAATAGAAGCAACACTATCATTATATATGCTCATACCTCCCGTTGCTATTGTTGTCATTATCAAGTTTATTGCTTCGAAAGGAGTCATTCCACCGAGCACATATAGTAAGAAACCTACGCCTGTTAGGAGGAAGTATATTCCCGCGACCATTTTAGCTGTTGTAATAACTGTTGGCGTTAATTTACCTCTTTCTACAAGGTAAACTCTAGTCATAATGTTGTACTGCGGAAGTATGATTACCGCTAAAACAACAACACCTAGCTCCCCTATCCACTGCATCATGCTCCTCCAGAGAAGAATTGAAGGTCTAAGAACTGTTACGTCAGGTATAACTGTGAAACCTGTTCCCGTGAAACCGCTAACGCTTTCGAAAAAGGCATCATAGATGTTCATACCGAAATCTAAATACATTGCGAAAGCGGAAAGTAGAGGCATTAACAGCCAGACTATTGAAGCAACAACTAATGCTTCGAAAGGACTAATTTCCCCACCGTAACCTGCTCTAACAATAACGTAACCTGTAAAGAGAAGGATAAGGGACATTAATGTAAACGGATACGATGGAACATATCCTGTGATGATGTCGACTATGGGTACTATAATCATCATAGCTCCTTCAATGGTCAGTATAGCAAAAACCGTGGGGATTACTCTTCTTAACCCCATAGTTTCTCACATAGTATTGTTAGTGTTATTAATGCTTTCCAAAATATAAGTTCTATTCTTCAAACAGTATCTAGAGTACTACTTACCTGCCATAAATGCCTACAAGCTTAGCGTAGCCAATAATGTGTCCTCTCATAGCGCTGATAACGCTGTTTAAACCTGCTCCACAGTCCAAGTCTATTTCCTCGTCTAGAGCAAAGAGGAGGAACACGTATCTGTGCGTACTTCCCTGAGGAGGGCATGGACCACCATATCCAACATAGCCGAAGTCATTAATTCCTTGACATCCTTCTTCAACTACGTTCTTCTTAGGTATGTTTTCTCTTAGCCCCGTTATTTCAGAAGGTATGTTGTACATTATCCAATGTATGAAAATACCTCTTGGAGCATCGGGATCAAACACTATAAGCACATAGGATTTTGTCCCCTCAGGGGCGTTAAACCACCTAAGCGGTGGCGATATGTCTGCGCCATCGCAAGTATATTTCTCCGGGATTTCTGTAAAGTTCTCAAAAGCAGGACTCTTCAAAGTAAACTCTATTTCAGCTTCTTTGATTAATTGGCTAAATATATTACCTTTAATTTGCTGTCTTAGAGTGTATGAGTAGTAAGCGATTGCGATAACTAAAACTAATGCCATAACAACTATGAGAACTATTATCGACACCTTGTACATGAGGAACACGCTCCAAATAAATAATGAAAACAATCCTAATTCTACTTATCGAAAATGAGCTTATTTTCCCAACGATATTTCAATAAACTTAGAAATTACATAGAAGAATGATAACACAGCTATGATTATTAGGCTTTCAAATATAAAACCTGTAATACATCCAAGAAATAGGATGAACAATCTAACATCTCTAGATGCGATGCTCGGAATTTTACCTATGAATAAGGGATGTTTACCTAGGTCTAAGAGTGCTCTA
>QMRV01000416.1 GCA_003649445.1 Thermoprotei archaeon
CAAAATCAGTGTGAGTATTGCTGCTACTGCTAGCTGTAGAGAAACAACGTAAAATACCGCATAACTATAGCTAATATGCTCATAAAGGTACCCAACAATTAAACTACCCAATAATATGGAGAAGCCGAAAACCATATGGTATAGACCATAAGCTACACTTCTCATTTCCGGATCTATTATTTTCCCTACTAGAGCTCTCCATGAGACTTCATAAACTCCCTCATGCACCCCATACAATATGAACGATAGGAGAATGCATATAGGGAATACTGTATAGAGGGAAAATATGGAAGCAAGAACAAGCGAAATTACGGGGACATAAAGTATAATTAACCCTAACCTGTCAAGTAATTTTCCAAAGTAAAGCCCTGAAAAAGCATGAAATAACTGTGTTATACAATATAAGAGTACAGCGATGTAGCTCGTAACCAGAAACTCTGCTCTAGCCCTGTCTATTAGAAAGTTTATATGTAAAAAACCTAGCCCGTAAACTACAATAAGTATGAGTATGGGTGAAAGCTCCTTAACAACATCCATGAAACCTCTAAAGCTAGCCTTTGTTTCAACAATCCCTATCTCGGCACTAAACCTCTTATACGCTAACCACAGGATAAAAACCGATAATAAACCTGGAATAGCCGTTAAGTAAATTATTGTCCTATAGTTTAAAACGAAAAACAATAGTAGAGAAGTTGTAATAAGTGGGCCTAAGACAGCACCCATTTGATCTAAAAACCTATGTATACCAAAAATTCTTCCAAGAACCTCTTTACGTCCAAGAGAAGACAGCAAAGTATCTCTTGCAGGAGTTCTAATAGCCTTACCTACTCTATCGGTTGAAATAGTTATTGCTGCCCAGTGCCATGTAGGAGCTAAGCCTGTTAAAGGCTTACTAACTGTTGAAAGGGTATAGCCCAACCCTGTTAAAGCCCAATATCTTCTAGTAATTCCAGCTAAAATTCCAGCTACAAATCTCAAACCATAACTTACCGCCTCAGCTAGGCCAGAAATAAATCCAAGAATGAGACGTGAACCTCCAAGCACTTCAACTACAAATAGCGGTATGATAGGTCTCATCATTTCAGTAGAAACATCAGTAAAGAAGCTTACCATACCGAAGTATATTACGGGCGTAGAGAGAAACTTTCTTCTCTTCACAGTATATCACACAAGCAATGTTGTTTAAATGAAGTTAAAAAGGAATACTCCACCCTTTACCGTAAATATATAAGCCTATTATAATCAGTATAGATGCTACGAACAGTATAGAGCCAAGCATGAACAATGAGTTGGCTAAGCGGTAATTTTTAATCCTCCGAGGAACTTCTATCATTAATAATCCTCCAACACTACAGAGTAGTATTAAAAAGGCAACACCAAGAGTTTCAATGCCTGTTTGTCTGAAGTAACTGTATATATCACTTCTCATAGAAATCACTATAATCATACCTCTTTCTCTTAGAAATAGTGCAGGGGGCACTCTATTTATTGTTGCATAAATGGAACCTGCCAAAATAGCCGATATGGTGACTAAAATAATGATCATCACTACGTATTCCCAATATTCTGACAAAGGTCTCGTAAATTTCGAAACTACTCTTTTTCTTTTAGCCAATGTTTGACACCTAGATTTAAGGCAGTATATTTTAAGTTCAATGCTCCTATTTAATTTTAATTACGTTTCATTCTGGGATAAAAATATTAACTAGGTTTACCTATTGAAAATACCTTGATAAGTTATGAGGTAAAAGATGTTGGCAACGTACTTTAAGAGCAAAGTTCTCACATTGCTTAAGGCGAGAAATATAGCTTATACTACACTACTAGTTGCCGTAATCATATTAGCTGCTACAATAAGGTTACAACCGATAAAATACGGGTTTTACCTTTACGAATATGACCCTTACTTCATGTATTGGTCTACGAAACAGCTCGTAGACCATGGTCCTGGAAGATGGTTTGAGCTAACAGCTGAAAATGTTAAGAACTTCTGGTATCCGTGGGGAAGAAATGTTGCGAAGACAGAATACCCCGGTGTACCTTACATAGGGTACATTGCATACAATATAGCTTCAATATTTATGTGGGGGTTAAGTGAAGAGGAGAGGTTAATGGTTGTTTGTGTTGTGTTACCCGTAGTTGCAGGCATGTTAGAGGTTTTAGCTGCTTTCCTCATAGGAAGAGAAATAAGAGATGTGAAAACAGGTCTTTTTGCAGCATTCATAACAGCCATTATACCCTCAGCTATAGACAGGACAATAGCAGGTTTCTATACTAAGCTAGGATTTGGCGTTATGTTCTTTCTATACTCAATGCTATTCTACATTAAAATGCTTAAAGAAGTAAAGCCTAAAAGGAAAATAGCTTACAGCTTCTTAGCAGGAATATTTCTAGGGCTAGTAGGGTTTACATGGGGAGGTTACGCCTACACCGTGCTTGTCTTCTCAGCCTATGGTCTATTCATAGTTCTTCTAGGTTTAAACAATAGGAGTTTCACACTAAACCACACAATAGTCATGATGACAGCATTAGTAATTCTGGCTTTAACC
>QMRV01000417.1 GCA_003649445.1 Thermoprotei archaeon
ACGGCATAGTTATAGAAGAAGTGAATGAAGAATTAAAAAGGCTAAAAGCGCTCAGTTAAAAGCGTATTTAAGATTTTATGTACTAAATTTTCCCATAATATATTTTCCTTAGTATAAAGGTAGTTTGCGAAGCTAGGGGAAGCTTAGGCAAGAAAATAAGTTGCTAGTTTAGAAAATACCTGCCTATATTTTGAAGGATCTAGGTCGTACCTTTCAGGTTTAATATCTACGTTTATCCTTAGCTTTAGTGAAGCAGTTTTTAAAGCAGCCAACGCAACATAGGCTGCGTTAGAATACTTAATTAAACCCAGGTTGAAGGCTTTTTTAACAATATTTCCTGCTTCATGTAGCAGGACCTTATTCGTAATGTTAAGTGTTCCAGCATAGAAGGTTAAATAAGACAGGCTCAAATTAAGCTTCCTGACATCACCGTAAACAATGGACCTAAGTTTCCTAATAGTATTTTTGGAGAGCCTCTTAAGCTTAGGTATTTCGGCATTAAAAACGAAGCTGGGATCAACATTCGAAATTGAAAGATCCTGTATGCTACTGTACTCGCTACTATTCGCTCTAACAAGTGCTTTAAGTTTCTCAATAGCTTCTACCATATGCCCCTCCTTAGGGAGCCACTCCCCTTTAGCCCATTTGCTTAACGTTACAGGTGAAAAACCCAGAATTTTAGAAAGATCCCTTAATGAGAATCCTTGATAAATGCATTCTAGCAGAAGCTCCTGAAGCTTCTTAGCCTTCAAAATCCTCTTCTCAAGAATTCTCAGCCTCATCGTTAAGCACTCACTAAAATAAGTGTTTAGAACATTCTTTTAAACCATGTAGGTGCTTATCAGTTTCTCATACACTATATCGCCATGTTCGAACAGTATATGTTTGTCTATTTCCGACTTCCTCTTCGCCTCTAAACCGCATATCCTACATCTCCACTTCTTCGCACTACTTCCCCGCAAATATACTAGAGAAGACAATATACTTAGAACATCAACCACTGTTTCAACCAACCTTTCAACCTCATAAGTGTGTTTAGAACTTAAATGCCTACGTAAACCTATTCTATTGGCAAGTCTTCTACCGCAGAAGCAACATACGGTGTTTTCCCTCTTTATCCCCATATACTTTGCAGCGTAGTCGATAGGGTAGAAATAGCACTTCATAACACTGCCATAGCCGCTTAAATAGTTTAAAACGGATCTACGGATCTGCACATATTTTATATAGGAGCAAAACTGCAGAGCCATTACTCTAAAACCTCCATATAATATTTTAAACCATGGGCCTCCAGGAATGCGAGAAACATTTCAAGGTTTAAGCCGTCTGAACCTACGAAAACACTGCTGTAGCCATGGACATCGAAGTTGAACTTTCTGCAAATATTCCACAGTAAACTAAGTCTCTCCCTGTATTCTCCATCAGACAGCCCGTTATTCATAACGATAACAATAACGTTTTTTCTCATGAACGATCACCGCTAATGATTCTTTTCAAGAATTTAACGTAATCCCTACGATGCTTCCTATACTCCAATGCCATGCGGCATAGTTCAGGTATTTTACGTTCAAGATTTTCAGGTATTTCATCGATAACGTAGGGTATACATTTCTCATCGAAAAGCTCAGGAGGCATACGGGCAATAGAGGCAATACTAACATACTGCTCAGACTTAGGAACCCTAACACCTTTCCTCCTGAGAGCAGCTACAGCTAAATGCATTAACTCGTGAAAAACGATTACGAAAGAAGGAGGCCTTTCAGGATTAAAGAAAACGATATTATTTAAGGTATCAGCACGGCCATCATGATACCTGTCTAAACCAACATAGATCACTTCATCTTCTAATTCAGGAAAATACCTTAAAGCAATATCAACCATATGCCTAACCAACTCGTAAAGTCTAGGATACCTATAAACACTCTCAAGAAAAACAACCTTAACCACTATTTAATCACCCTTTCGAGGATTTTCCTTCTTCCCTCGATACGGTATATTTTTGCTTCTTTAAGAAGCCCCATTGGTTTAAGCCAGTTATTGATGATTTTCAAGTAGCGTTCAACTTCTTCTTCAACAGTCCAAACCATATCAGTACGGTCAACCCTTCTAATAACAATAAGAACACAACCCATAGCTTAACCACCTAGAAAATTAAATATAGTTGTGTATGCTTCAGCATAGCTTAAGTGCTGTTTAGCATAAGACTGAATAACTACGCAATTATCCTTGCCCGAGACAAAGCCTATACCATGTTTCAACGCGGCATTTATCGGTTTGTTTCTTAAATACGCAAGTATTGCTTCAACACTTAAATCCATTACAATGTAGAACCATGTAAAGTACTGTCTTCTTAAAATTGCTTGCTCAACTGCTTTGTAGATGTCGTTTTCTTTAAGCTCGAAACCTATTGTCCTCTTAACATTTCTATCGCCAACATAACACGTAACAATAACATCAACCTCATGTTTACCAACCCTTCTCCTAACCTCTATTTCAACAGGGCGTATTTCGTCCTTATAGCGATACTTTGAGCAGTGACAATGCTTATC
>QMRV01000418.1 GCA_003649445.1 Thermoprotei archaeon
ATAAACTATTTCTACATGTATTCCTAGATCTAAAGCTCTCTTAGCATTTCGAAAAACTATCATAGGATCTAAAGCTCCAATGAATTTATTATATGTTTCATAGCATCCCTTAATGTCAAAGTTTAAGCCATCAAGTCCGACCTCGTAAAGTGCTTCAAGCGCACTAAACGTCATGTAGCCATTACTTACAATTGTGTTATACAATCCCTTCTTCTTAGCTAGTTTAAAAACATCAATAAGATATTCGAGCTGCGTAGTAGGCTCATTGAAGCTTGCACATAATCCTTCATCACCGTTTCTAAGCGCCATTTTTACAATCTTTTCTGGAGAATACGTTTTACCCCACTTAATGTCAGGTGTTTGGAAGCTTAAATGATAATTTTGACACCAAGGGCAGTGGAAATTACATCCCCAGTTAGAGAATGTTAAAGCAGTACTGTTAGGCCAGAAGTGAAAGAGAGGTTTGATTTCAATTGGCCTACTTTCAATAGCGCTTAGAATACCATATCCAATAACGCGGATTTCACCATCAACGTTTACTCTATTTCCACAATATCCCTTCTCACCCTCTTTAAGCAAACATCTTCTTTCGCAAACACCGCACATAACGTAGCCACTACCCAGGTCTACAGAGAAGCTACTTACGGGGAAGTCCTTAGCGCTCCTAGGCTTGAGCATCACATTTTACCTAAAATCGCTAATGCATCTTCCTCGTATTCTACGCCGTTCTCGCTAATTTCTATAAATTTTAGTGGTTTATCAACTATTTTGAAATACCTAATCTTCTTCTTTTCCTTCTTAGCTTGCATTATCTCCCTTAAAACTCCATCACTAATTTCCCCGAAAACCCATAATTCATCACATATACTTAAAAGCTTAGAGTTAGCTTTCCTGACAAGATTCCTATCGACCGTATCTAAAAGAAAGTAGTCGAAACACATGAATGGATTTATAGGTATAGCTCCCTTCTCAAAAACAAACTTTGAAATATGTGCTCTAAGATAAAATCTCTTCTTAGACATAGCCGTAAAAACAAGCATTACTAAGTTACACCTAAATGAATGTAGAAGTGAGGATATTATAAATAGGTACCTGGTAAATACAGAGACAAAAACTATCTTTCTCTCTTACCTTCAATGAACTCCTCAAACCATCTTTTTGCCGTTTCATCGTCTGGCGCTTGTATTGGTGGATGTTTGAAGAAGAACGCTGATGGACTTATTACTACTCCTCCTAATCCTCTGTCTTTAGCTATTTTAGCTGATCTTATGGCATCGATGAGTATTCCTGAAATCATTGATTTATCATCTACTGTAAGTTTAACCTCTAATGTTACTGGAAAATCCGCAAACGATATCCCTTTAATGTAAATGTAAGCTACTTTAGTGTTTCCTAGGAATGGTATGTAATCGCTTGGACCTATTCTTACTTTACCTTCTCTCTCCAATTCCTTACCATATGGTAGGATTGATGTTACAGCTTCTGTTTTGCTTATCCTTTTACTTTTCAATCTCTCTTCAACAGTCATGTTTAAGAAGTCTGTGTTTCCACCAATGTTTAGCTGATATGTTTCTTCAACCCTCACACCTCTCATGTATAACAATCTTACCAAGGTTCTATGAAGTATCGTAGCACCTATCTGCCCCTTAACATCATCACCTAGTAAAGGTATCCCTTTCTCCTCAAAGAGCTTCGGCCAGTAACCATTAGGGTCACTAGCTATAAATACCGGAATAGCGTTGACAAAGGCAACACCAGCTTCTAAAGCTGCTTTAGCATAGAATCTAGTAGCTTCCTCACTACCAACAGGCAATAAATTAACTAGAACATCGGTTTTGGTTTCCTTAAGCTCATCAACTATGGTATCTAACGTGACATCGTTATCGTCATCTATGGGTTTAAACGATTCTTTCATATGCTCAGCTACACCATCAAGAACTTTACCCTTTCTTACAATAACTCCAAGCTTAGGTACATCTGCAAATTTCGGCGTAATATTAGGATAAGCGAATATAGCTTCACTAAGATCTTTACCAATTTTTTCTATTGAAACATCGAAAGCCGCCGAAAACTCAATATCGCCTATGTGGTAAGGACCAAGTTTTACATTAGCAACCCCTGGAACATAAGCGTTTTCATCAACATCCCTATAGTAGTATACTCCTTGAACTAGCGCTGAAGCTGCATTACCTACACCAACTATTGCAACTCTAATTTTGCCCATAATCTCACCTTGGTTTAACTCATATTTATATAGATAAATATGTATGTGTATAAATATACCTCCCGTGAATATAAATGTTTATATACGTAAGCTATTTTTAGAAAATATTCATGGTAGAGGTTAATAGATTTGCTCAAAACAAAGGCTCTAAATAGACTTCGTAGGAAAATAACTATAGAAACACTTTGGTTATACATAATATCTGTTCTAAAAGATAAACCAACATATGCATACGATGTTAAAGTTAAGATAAGAAAGAAATTCGGGTTTAATCCGACAACAATAACCTTATATGTTGTTCTCTATAGGCTTGTAAAAGAGGG
>QMRV01000419.1 GCA_003649445.1 Thermoprotei archaeon
CATCCTTTATTTTAACCTCTTTACCATAATCTAAAATTAAGGTTTTATTTTCAGGAATATCGTAGTCTAATGCCTTCAAAATATCGTAAGTTGCTTCAGTCATACCTATTAGCGGTGTTTTCCTAATACTCTCTTTTAAACCGCATAAATGATCCTGGTGAGCATGAGTAACTATGCGTAAAATAGCTTCATCATCATGACCATCGCAAGCTACGGTGTCCTTAAAAACTATTGCAGAATTTTCTGTAATCCTAACCTTTCTAAGTAGTTTATTAACCGTTGTATCAAGCGTTATCGTCAATAAGCGCTTGCCTCCTAGTCTACTGCAGAGACTATATGAGATGTTACGTTAGCATTAATTTATCCATTTCCCTCATTGAGCCTCTATCATTCGCATAATGGGGCTGTTATGTTAAGCTAAAGGGTTTACTTTTATTAACTTAAATCAACTAACAATAAATAATACTTTATTAAATCAAGAGCTTTTAAGTTAAGTTAGAGGCCACCTAGGGAGGAATGGCATTGTTAGCGTATACAAAATCCTTTAGAACAAAACATGTCTTGAACTTTGTATACGTGCTGCTAGTTCTTTTAGTTTTACTAATAAATCCTACGCAATGCTTCTTAGCTAGTTTCACATATAGTATTAAGACTGTTGAAGGAAAATATATATCACTTCAAGTACATGATGATGTAGATGAATGGGTTATAGCAAATACCAAGCAGTTGTGTAAGCTTATTGATAATGTTACAGGAAACATTATTGATGCCCTTGAAGTAAATATTACAGGGAAAATTAACATTACAATAATCTCACCAACTCTAGGTAAAAAACTGGGAGTGAAGAGGATCCCGTTTTTATTGACAGACCGCGGCATTATATTAGTCTTTACCCCATACGAGAGACGTGGTGCTTTACCATTCCCTATAGAGGATAAACCTGTAGAGGATAAAGATTTATTAAATATGAACTACGTGTTGGGATGGATAATAGATGGTATTACTATATATTTGTTATTAAATAATGTAAGCTATTGGCATAATGATGCAGCTTTCGGGCTAATGGAAGCTCTTATTACTTATTTCTTATTAAAAATAATGCCATCCAAATACATTGTAACGCATAAACTCCTCAAATATCCTCACGGTTTCACGGCATCTATGATTAATCTAGGTTACTACAAGCCCCTTGAAGAAGCTATAATAAACTATAGATCCTATGCTAGATCCTACGCGTGGGAAGTTGATAGCTTCGGGTATTGGATTATTGAAAAGTATGGTGTTAGAAAGTTTATAGCAGCTTATAAGTTATTAGCAGAAAATGCTACTTCTCAAGTCTTTAAAGAAATATATGGTGTTAATTTAAGCGAATTAGAAAGAGAATGGTTAGAATACCTTAAAAGTAAGTACGGCGAAGAAAGATTCACCAAAACCACTATATTATATTTAGCAAGCAGTAATCCTGTTATAATCTACGATGACACGTATAGCGATTTAGAACAAGCCAGCTATGAGATGAAGAACATTCTTGCTAATCTAGCATATAATTTTCTCGAAACGAAAACTACTATAAAGGTTATGGCGTACTCTCAGGTTAAGAAAAGATTTGATGAATTGCTAAGATCACATAACGTTCTCATATTAACACTGTCAAATACTACAATGTTTGATAATATCATAAAGGCTATGAAGCATAAGTATTTGAAGAAATGTAATGAAGGATTTTCATTTGACGGCATTAAAAACTGTCTTCCCTCTAAAAATGACATATTGATGCTTGTAGATGAGACTTATAATGGTAAAATCGCAGGCGTTATTGTGGGTAACAGTATTGAAGCTATTAAAAATAATTCTTCCTTACTGCTAAGATTGCACCCATTTAGCATGGGAAGCTGCTATATTAGGAAGAAGCTATATGTAATATTTCCTAGCACATTGCCTAAAGGAGAAGAAGGTGTGAGCAACATTATGGCTCTTATGCTTTTCATAGCTTTTCTAGCAATACTATTCTTAGAAGTTGTAATACGTAGAGTTTTTAGTGAAGTTTAAGGTTTAGCGTGAGACCATACGCTTATGTTACTTAATGCAATAATGATGTTGTTCATAAAAGTTTAATAGCCTAGCTGGCATCAAGTTTTTATCTTTCCTTACATAATGTAGGTTTTTGAGTTAAGTTAAAGCACGTGGTCAAGATGGTTCTAAAAGTAACAAACACGTTAACGGGGAAAAAGGAAGTATTTGAGCCCTTAATACCTGGTCTAGTTAGAATGTACGTTTGTGGGCCAACACCATATGATCATACACACATAGGCCATGCCAGAGCATACATAGTCTTCGATCTCATTAGAAGATACCTTGAACTAAAAGGCTATAGAGTGTTCCACGTAATGAACATCACGGATATAGACGATAAAATAATCAGAAGGGCAAAGGAACTAAATGTACCGTGGGAAGAGGTTCCTAGGAAGTATACTGAAGAATTCCTAGATGTAATAGTTAAGCTTAACATAAAAATGCCTCATGTAATGCCTAAAGTAACTGAG
>QMRV01000420.1 GCA_003649445.1 Thermoprotei archaeon
AAAACTAAGGCCTTATATTAAACTGCATATAGCTGTCATCATAATCATAGTAATTAGCGAGCTCATTGGTGTTTTAAAATTTAAAGTATGGATCGCTATGGTCACATTATTCCCAATGTTATACGCTGTAGTGTTAGGATTAATAATATCTCCGAATATCCTAGGGAAAGTTATAGAGCCTCTTAAAAAACTTGTTTCAGAGGAGGAAGTTAAAATAGCTTCGCCGTTTATAATAGGGTCCTTAGGCCCCTTAGCAGCTAAATATGGAGTTCTAGTTGGGCCAAATGTGCCTATGATGATTAAATATGGGATACCGTTAATAGCTCAAAACTTTGCTGCTACAATAGGCACTATTCTCATAGGTTTACCTGTAGGCCTACTTTTAGGGTTAAGGAGAGAAGCTGTAGGGGCCTCCTTTGACATATGTAGAGAGCCTGCTTTAGCAGTTATTAGCGAAAGATACGGGTTAGATTCTCCTGAAGGTTTAGGCACGCTTGGTGTATATATTTGCGGAACAGTTTACGGAACATTGTGGTGGGCTTTTGTCGGCTCTACCTTAGGCTCGGTGCTAGGTAATGTATTTCACCCACTAGCCCTAGCCATGGCATGTGGACCGGGAAGCGCAAGCATGATGACTGCTTGCTCAGTAGCAATGAGCCTTGTGTTTCCAGAAATCAAGGACGCCATTTTAGCCTTTGCCGTCGCAAGCAACCTTATCTCGGGTGTTATCGCGGTATACTATGACTCTCTGGTAACATTGCCTCTAGCTGATAAGCTCTATTACGTTCTAAAACCTATACTTGTCAGGTCAAAAGGAGGGTGAAGGGGTGAAATGAATGGGTAGTAGTCAAAAGAACACTTACATTTTCATGGCCATAGCAGCGTTAATTGCAGCTTTGCTATCTTTTATAGGGAATAGTATTGCCTGGCACATATCAGTTATAGATGCTTTTCCAGGAATGATGATACTTTATGCCATATGTTTAGCGGGCATAGGGATAAAGTGGGTTCTAGATAAGATAGGCGTACTGAAAAAGTTACCAACGTTTGCCTGGATTATGCTCGTAGGGCTTCTTGTATCATTACCAGGTTTTCCAGGCTCAGAAATCGTAGTAACCTATACTAAGAAGGTTGCCTTCTTAGCCGTATGTACACCTATACTTGCCTATGCTGGAATCGCTGTTTCTAAGGAGCTTCTAAGGCTGAAAAAAGTGGGTTGGAGGATAGCTATACTATCGCTCTTTGTATGGTTAGGGGCGTTTCTTGGCGCAGCAGTATTAGCACAAATCCTCATAGCATTATTAGGGCTCTAAATAACTTACTAAGTTCATTTAAACATTTTTCTCAAATATTCTAAATATTTCCCCTTAGTCATTTTAGGTTTAAATGAAGCCACTATTTGCTTAGCAGTACTGGCATTGTTAGCTAATAGGTCAATAATTGTTGAGGCAACTATTTTCGTTGAGATAATGTATGCCATTTCAGGGTCCTTGATATCAAAGTTTTTAGCATGAGCATCCCCATCAAAACCTCCAATCATTGGATGAATAGAAGGAATAATATGTGATACATCACCCATATCTGTTGACCAAGCTTGATGGCCTCCTTCAACTACTCCTTTTTCACCTAGTAATTCAGTAGCGTTGTTTTTGAAAACTGTAGAGAGATTCTTATCCTGTATTAACGGTAGGTATCCTGGAATATTTCTTATTTCAACTCTTCCTCCTACGGCTAAGGCTCCAGCTTTCAATGCTCTATCAACTTTTAAGCTTGCATCTTCTATTGCTTCGTAGGTTTTGCCTCTAACGTACATTTCCATTCTAACATCTGAAGGTACCACATTGACAGCGTCTCCACCTTTAGTTATAATACCATGCACACGTACCGAATCTTCGTCTCTAAAAGTTTCTCTTTGGGCATGTATTGCAAGTATGGCTAAAGCAGCAGCATTAAGGGCATTTACTCCTTCATGGGGCGCAGCCGCTGCATGAGCAGCTTTACCTATGAAACGAGCATACTTGCTTATAAAACCATTAGATGTGAAGTTTATCCAAACTTTTCGCTGAGGCATTCTGGGCCAGGCATGAACCATCATTGCTAAATCTACGTTGTCGAAAACACCTAAACGTACAAGCTCTTGTTTACCACCTAGGAATTCTATTTTACCTTCTTCTCTAAGTTTTAGTCTGTACTCTATTTCAACATATTCTTCCGCTGGAACAGCCATTAGAACTACATTACCTGATAATTCATTAATTACGCCTGATTCTAGCAAGCTTCTACCGACAGCTAACATTATAGCTACTTGAACATTATGTCCGCATGCATGAGCAGCTCCAGTTTTTTTATCTGCTAAAGGATGTTCTGGGCAAGGGACAGCATCTAGTTCTCCTAGAACTGCAATTGCAGGTTTTTCCCTAGTCTCCTTAAGTCTAGCTACCACACCTGTTAAAGCAAGTCCGTCCTCGTAATCTAGCCCTAGCTTTTCAAATTCTCTTTTAACTATGCTTGATGTCCTTACTTCCTTAAACCCCAATTC
>QMRV01000421.1 GCA_003649445.1 Thermoprotei archaeon
GTACTAGACGTAATAGCAGCTCTAAGAGGCACCGTTGAAACAATACTAGATATGCGCCGCCGACCAGAAAAACTAAAAACAGCCATTCACAACGTCACTGAAGTCTGGCACAAGTGCTACGAAAAACTATACAGCATTATGCGTGAAAAAGGACACGAAGGCACCAGCGCTTGGATGGAAATATGGTGCCCTAAGAAATGGTATCCTCTCCAATGCGACGTATCCTTCATGTTTTCCCCAAAACTATTCAAAGAATTCGTCTACCCACACATAAAAGAACAGTGCAGCCGACTAGACTACGCAATATATCACTTAGACGGACCAGGCCAAATACCACACCTAAACCAGTTACTTAAAATACAGGAACTAGACGGAATACAATGGGTCCCTGGAGCCAGAGAAGAACTGAAAGGAAACGACTGCGGATCACCCCAATGGTTCCCCTTATACAATAAAATACTAGAAAACAACAAACTCCTAGTAGTCTCAATACCCTTCCAAAAAACATTAAACTTCATTAAACACTACAGAAAACACAGCATACTAGTAAAAACCCAAGCCCCCTCAATACAGCAAGCAGAAAAACTACTAAAACAGTGGAAAACAATCACAAAACAACTCTAACACACCCGCCTAAAGCAGCAAACAACCATAAATAAACCAAAACACGAAAATACATATGGCGAATAAGCCTAAAAGAATCATAATTCTACAAGGAGGAGAAAACATAGAAGCCAAAACAAACAAAAATCTCTTCAAACAAGTACTAATACTATCAAAAACAAAAAACATCCTAGTAATACCATGGACCACAGACAACCCCGAAAAAGAGAAAAAATACAGGAAAATCATAGAAAACTACTTCAAAGAAACAGGCTTCAAGAAAACAATATTCTTAGAGAAAAACGACACCCCACAAAAAACCGCTGAAAAATTCAATCAAGCAGACATAATTTACCTCCCCGGAGGAAATCCCCAAATACTCTACAGCGAAATCAAAAAACGCCCTCACATAGAAACCAGACTAAAAGAATTTAAAGGAATAATCATCGGAAACTCTGCTGGAGCCATAGTCCTATCAAAAGGAACATATATCAACAATAAATACCAGCCGGGCCTAGCACTAGTAAACCATTACATCAAAGTACACTACATACTAATCAACAGCAACAACACTCCAAAACCAACAATATGTATACCAGAAAACCACTGGATAGCAATAGAACAGTAAAGACGAGTAGCGAAAGTAAAATCATTACAGTAGAAAGAGGAGACATAAGCATGTAAAAGAAAAGGTTTAAATAAAATAAAGTGTAGAGTGATCAGAAACACTATGGAGGATATTTTAATACTGGCTATTACTATAGCAGCAGGTATTACAGCAATATACGCGGTTATCAAAGCATTAGGTTTCCGCGAGTATTTAGGCGGGAAAAAAGCTAAGCCATGGGCTATTCCACGCGAAGAACTCTTAAAGCGTCTACTAGAACTCAATAGCGAAAAATTACCTTTCACTATTAGACGCGGAGATAAAGAAAACTGCGACCTTGTCGTAGAGTGGAAGTTAGCTGATGCCAAGTGGTACGGTATCTTCAGTAAACACGGGCTCACTAAATGGTACAAAGCCTACATACTTCTAGATGATGAGAGAAAAACAGCCCGCTACCTAGAAGAAACAGGTACAATAGAGTGGGTCTATGGAGCAGAAGGCCTAAAACCTGTAATTAAGCGTGAACAAGCTTTCTTTAGAGGACGCATACTCTTCGCCAAAGAATATGAAGTAGCCTTCGGAATAACAGAAGAAAAGAAGCCGGGAAAAATCTACGAATACATGTTTGACCCATCATACCCAAGAAGCATAATAAAGAAGACAGTCGAAGAAGCAGGCTGGGAGTTTGTTCAAGTAACATCACTAAAACACGTCCAAAAACCAGTTCACAAACACTGATCTCCAGTAAAACTCCTTCAAATCAAGTAGGACGCAGCAAGTCGTCATCTAAGAGATAAAGTTATATTTACTAGGGCAGGCTTATGACAGGAGTGAACTTGTGGATAAAGTATAAAGTCATAGGAATAATACATACCCCCTTCAAAACCCCTAAAGGAACACCTATACAGCCTAAAGGCGCGCAGAAAGCCGAAGGAATAGTAGAAATATTTCCTGAGTACGCTCAAGGATTAAAAGACCTAGAAGGATTCTCACACATAATACTTATCTACCACTTCCATTTAGTTAGACAAACAAAACTGCTCGTAAAACCCTACATGGATAACCGTGAACACGGAATATTCGCTACAAGAGCACCTCCAAGACCAAACCCAATAGGCTTATCAGTAGTACGCCTCACAAAAATCGAAGGCAACAAACTCTATGTAAAGAACATAGACGTAGTAGATGGAACACCACTACTCGACATAAAACCCTACGTCCCGGAATTCGACACACCTCTAGAAGAAGTAAAAATAGGGTGGCTTGAAACAAAAATACATAAACTCCCACAAACAAAAGACGATGGAAGATTCGTATACAGCAAGTAA
>QMRV01000422.1 GCA_003649445.1 Thermoprotei archaeon
GTGTTGTATGGGGTAGAGATCTCATATGGAGAGGTAAATGGGTTGTTAATCCTCAACCAATAACAGATGATGTGGGAGGACCAAATTCATTAGCACATATAGCTAGAAAAAACCACGAGAAAGCATTAGTTCTCCTCAAAAATAGATATTTAATCCTACTAACTAGGGGGACGAAAGGTGTTTACATATACTTTGAAGATAAGGAAACAAAAGAATATGTAAAGTCCCTGCTGAACTGATTAATCAATTAAAACATAAGCATCCAGAACCCTGCAGGACACATAGGTGTTTTCATGTTTGCAGTTTATTATGAAGCATCGACAGCAGAAATCAAAATAGACCCTAAAATAGCATGCACATTCGCATACAAAATGTAACATTAATTGCTAATCCTTTTAGATAGTTAAGCTAAACTTTCGGATTTATTAGTATTTTTGTAATTTTAGTCAAAGTATTTTTGGTTTAAATTTAAGCTTTTAGGTTTTCTTTAGTCTGAGCTGCTTATTTTGCTTCTTTAAGTGAGTAAATCTTTGCATGGTTTTCTTATTGTGGGTAATTCGTTCTTGTATTTGATGTTATCAAGTTCTCTTAGTGTTAATAGTAATTTATTTAGTAAATCCTCTTTGTTAAATGTTATTAGTTGGTAAACTATTGCGTCTGGTAAGCATTGTGTAGGTGCTATTGGTTGTATCCACGTGTATTTTCTCCTATAGACTCCGCCATGTTTGTAGTAGCAGAGTATATGGTAGAACATAGTGTTTAGTGTCATTATCTTTAGATTAGGTTTCAAGGAGGAAGCATAGTAAATTGTTTTTACTTTAGAAGAACCTCCAATACCTAGTGATTCTATTCTTGGTTTTAAACCAGCATTGTCTTTATAAATGCTCCAGACAATTAGCCATTCATCATATCTCTCCGGGTTAAGCTTATACATTTTTAGAGCTGCTTTAATAGCTGCTTTTCTTTTCTCGTTACAAAACTTGCTGTAATATACTTCATACTTTCTATATACTTTGTTCTCTAATGGATCATAACCATAAGCTTTGATTCCACCATTTTCAAGGGTTAATACTACTTCCCAGCTTGTAGCTTCAACAACAGCAACTGTTGGATGCGTAATTATGAAATCTATTTCATATTTACCCTTTTTAACGTTTCTGAGATAAGATAAACCTAGAAGTTTAAACCAATCTCTAACTATATCTTCAAAATAACTTTTAGGATAGTAGGACACTATAACCTCCATTTTATTACTTAGCATTACAGCATTTAGACTTTATATGTAGTTATAACATTATAGTACGCATTAGGAGAGGTAAAACATCTTTTGTTAATCTTCCATGCCTATTATTAGTATTGGTACTGGGATTATTGTTTTTAGTACGTTTTCTAGGTCTTTTCTTATTTTTTCTAGTGTTGGTTTTGATGGGTCTAGGTTGTGTTTTGTTATGTGTTGTTTTGTCCATGTTATTATTATTCCTAGGTCTATTTTCCCTATGTTGTATGATGCTATGAATTTTAGGTAGTCTTTGTATGTGTGTACTATGTGGCTTGTTTCTACTTCTATTGCTATGCGTTCTCTGTATAGGTCGTGTTTTAACGGTATTCTTATTTTGTCTATTACTTCTTCTGTGCTTCATCCATGTTCCTTGAATGTTTCTTTAACTAGTTTTTGCTTTCCCCTTTCTTTTTCCACTAAGTAGTAGTATGGAATGTATAGGAGCGGTGCGTAAAGTATGGTCTTTAAAACAGCTTTACGTATAGCGTTTTTCTCTTCTTCTATTTTCCTGTAGATTTTAATTAAAGAGCTGATTAGGTCTTCTCCGTAGTGCACTATGACGAAGGCGAATAAGGCGACACCTATCAGGTAAAGTACTATTAGTGCATCTAAAATGTATAGCCATATAAGGTGGATGTTAATTAGCCATAGTCTTAAAACAATATATGCTGATGTTAATGCTATAAGCTTGCAGCCTCTCTTTAAAATAATGAATAAAGCCATAAGCAATTTACCGACAAGAGTTAGTCTTAATTTATCATAACCATTACTAAGTGTACGTTCAACCAAGCCTGTATTTAGCAAATAATAGTATGCATCTTTGAAAGCGCCACTATATTCGACCTTCAACTTGGTAGCTAAATCTTTAACGCCACTATACCTCGTTTCTCTTAAAGCAGCAAGCATAATCTTCATTTTATGCTTACTTTTCAAAATCTCGTTCAGGGACATGTTATATATTTTGTCAGTTCAATTATAAAACTCTAGCACACCAACTTTACCTTAGGCTTTCCCAGAACCAGGAATTACAAATTCCTAAAGCTAGGAAATAAGAGTTTTAATTGCAGTATATGTGTTTCAGGTGTCAGCATGAGTGTGAAAACTGTAGAGGTTAAGGGAGAAGACGTTTACAGCTTAGCTACGGTTTTTAATGAGATAGGTTTTGAAGAAGTGTTTATAGTTGGAGATGTCGGTGCTGAAGTTCTTGATAGGTATTGCCAAACTATTTTCAATCCTCTAGTTGCAGACTATGTGAAGCA
>QMRV01000423.1 GCA_003649445.1 Thermoprotei archaeon
GGTTATAGGGGTTCTAAGGGCGCTCGGTATAAGAAGGTATGAGGTTTTACTTAACATAGTTTTGGAGGCTTTAATATTAGCCGTGGTAGCGATAATTTCCGGTATACCTTTAGGGGTGTTTGTAGGGTCGATGCTTATACAAGGAGGATTCTTAGGGTTTGGAGGGCCTAGGGGAAGCTTAGGAGGAGTAGAATTTATAGTAACTAATCAAACATTAATCATGGTAGCGTCAATAACATTGCTTTTGACGTTAATAGGTGCTCTACCCCCAGCTTATAGAGCTGCAAAACTTGAACCTGCTCGTGCCCTAAGGTATGAGTAATGGCTAAAATACCTATAAGAGGAGAATACGATTTAGATTTAACAATGTTTCCTTCATTTACATCATCTTTGTTTACTAAACTAAGTAAGGATTATTGGGTTAAAACATATGGAGCCTTCAAAGGGTTAAAGCTTAAGGTGAGAAACAGCTTTTTAGAATCAAATATCAATAATATCGAAGTTGTTAACCTTCTTTCAGGACTATGGTACGAGCCAAATAGGTACCTAAATGAGCTGAGTAGAAGTGTAAGGTATAAGGTAGAGTATGTAGTTGATGTTTACGAGAAAATAAGGATTGCCATAAACCCTTATGATAAAGAATTAATGTTTTTAGCTACTGCTCTTTCGCAGAGAACAAACTACCATGCGAACGTAATAAAGTGGGTTAAACATATCGCATCCTTAGTAGATAGAGGTTTAAGCATTAAGTCAATAAACCTAATGGATTTAGGCAGAAGTTATCAGCTGAAAAGAGCCAATGTTATTATTAAACATTGCATAAATATTGTTGAGAAAGATAAGGCATTAAGCGTAGATGATGTAAAGAAGTTCAAAAAAGTCTTACTTACATGTAAATTTGTAGGACCAAAAGTTGTCAACGCGTACCTAATGTTCACAAGAAAAGCACCCTACATAGTACCTGTTGACATACATTTCATTAGGTTTCTAAAGAACTTAAATCTTCTTGAATTCAAGAGAAAGCCTGTTAAGAATTTTTGTGCCAAATATATATGCGATGAATGCCCATACAGGTACGAGTGTGTAGAAGCACTTGCTATGAAAGTGTTTAAGAATCTTTCCTCATGGATTCAAACGGTAGCTTACGTCCACGATAAACTATATTGCTCTAGGAACAAATGTAGCTCATGTCCGTTGAGAAGTCTTTGCGTAAAAACTAAATAAGCTCCTCTGGAATATTGTTTGGACTATATGCTATCCGCGGTTTCAAACCATGTTTCTTCAGTAGTTTAACAACATGGGGATATAGAAAAACGTATTCTGGTTCAAGTTCTTCAACAAGTTCATCGTCTATTTCTCTTAACTTCTCTATTAATAGTTCGAGACTTTCCTTAGAGCTAAAACTCAACATTACAGCTGGGTGCGTAGAAACTCCATAGTCAATAAGGTTTTTAAGAGCTTTCAACTGCAAATTAAATGCCTCTGGCTCAGCGCCTGTAAGTTTAGCGAATTCTTCGGAAGTACATCCCTTTAGTGATACTCTAACATGTATATTATTTTTAAATTTGGAAAGTTCCTTAACATAGTCTCTTTGAGCACCTAAAAGTATACCGTTAGTTTCTAAAATAAATAGATAGTTTGTTCCTTCAAGGAGTTCAAGTAGCTGAATTAAATGTTTTCTTCCAATTGTCGGTTCTCCGCCACTAACTCTTAGCTGTCTATAACCTCTTTTAGAAGCAATATTTACGAGTTTTATGTAAACTTCCTTGGGCGTGTAGAAGCGCCCATATTTGCTCATATTGTCTCTAGGTCTCCAGCTCCAGCAGAATTTGCACCTTAAATTACAACCGACACTATCAGCTGTAGCTATGCCTCCGTACCAACGACCTCCGCGAAACCTATAGTACTTTCTAAGCTCTATTTCTCTTTCACTACGAACAACTATTTTCCTTACAGCTTCAGTGAGCTTTAATGGGTCATAGTACACTATTTAACAGCACCCATATATTAGATGACTATTTCTCTTTCTAAATAGAACTATTGAGGAAAGGTTAGAAATGGGTTTCGAAACTATAGCTGAAGCAGCTGGAATCTACCTAAGAATACCGGAAGGCACCCCGTACAGTTTTTACGATTCTCCTTACATTGGACATAGAAACACTACAGCTATTGATGTTTACTTTGAAAATAATGAAGCACTTTTACCTGTCGATGAAGCTAAGGTTAAAGAGGTAAGGTGGTTTAATGCACCTAAATATAGAGCCGATGGTTGGGATAAAGAACCATTAACGCTTCTTGAACTAGGTGAAAATAAGGTTCTTAAAGTGCTACATGTTAACCCTAAAGTTAATGTAGGTGAAAAACTATACTTAGGAGACTTTTTCGGTGAATGTATTGTTTCAGGGTATTTATGTCCTTGGAGCGATAGCCATGCGCATTTCGAAATAAGACCTTCAGAAGACCCATATAGGGCTAGAGGTGCTTACACTTTAAACATAGCTCCTACGGTAGAGAAAATAGAAGAAACATTA
>QMRV01000424.1 GCA_003649445.1 Thermoprotei archaeon
GGTTATAGGGGTTCTAAGGGCGCTCGGTATAAGAAGGTATGAGGTTTTACTTAACATAGTTTTGGAGGCTTTAATATTAGCCGTGGTAGCGATAATTTCCGGTATACCTTTAGGGGTGTTTGTGGGGTCTATGCTTATACAAGGAGGATTTCTAGGGTTTAGAGGACCTAGAGGAAGCTTAGGAGGAGTAGAATTTATAGTAACTAATCAAACACTAATCATGGTAGCGTCAATAACATTGCTTTTGACGTTAATAGGTGCTCTACCTCCAGCTTATAGGGCAGCAAAACTTGAACCTGCTCGTGCTCTAAGGTATGAGTAATGGTTAAGATACCTATTAGGGGAAAATACGATTTAGATTTAACAATGTTTCCTTCATTTACATCATCCCTATTTGATAAGATAGATAAAGGTTACTGGGTTAAAGTGTACGGCGTCCTTAAAGGCCTAAAGCTTAGGATTAAGAATGATTTTTTAGAATCAAATGTTAATAATGTAGAAGCTGTTAACCTTCTCTCAGGATTATGGTATGAGCCAAGCACATACTTAAACGAGCTAAGTAGAAGTGTAAAGTATAAAGTAGAATACATAATTGATGTTTACGAGAAAGTAAGAATCGCCATAAATCCTTATGATAAAAAGCTAATGTTCTTAGCTACTATTCTTTCACAAAGAACAGATTACCATGTAAATGTGGTTAAGTGGGTTAAGCACGTTGCATACTTGATTGAGAAAGGATTAAACATTAAGTCTATAGATTTAACAATTCTGGGTAGAAGTTACCAGTTGAGAAGAGCTAACATCATCATTAAGCATTGTATAGACATTATCGAGAAAGACAAAGAGTTGGGCATAGAGGATGTAATGGATCTCAAAAAAGCCTTACTTAAATGTAGGTTTGTAGGCCCTAAAGTTGCTAATGCGTATTTAATGTTTACGAGAAAGGCACCCTATATAGTACCTGTTGACATCCATTTCACCAGATTCTTAAAGAACATGGATCTTCTCAGGTTTAAGAGAAAACCTGTCAAAGATTTTTGCATTAAATACACATGCAGTAAATGCCCATATGCTCACGAATGCGTAGAGGTACTTGCCATGAGAACTTTTAAAAACCTCTCTTCATGGATTCAAACTGTAGCTTACGTTCATGATAAACTGTATTGTTCTAGAAATAGATGTAAAACCTGTCCGTTAAAGAGCCTTTGCGTAGAGCCTAAATAAGCTCTTCCGGAATATTGTTTGGACTATATGCTATTCGTGGTTTTAGTCCATGCCTCTTTAGCAATTCGATAACGTGAGGGTAAAGGAAGACATATTCTGGTTCAAGCTCCTCAACAAGCTCATTATCTATTTCCCTTAACTTCTCTACTAGCATTTCAAGACTTTCCTTAGAACTAAAACTTAGCATTACAGCAGGGTGTGTGGAAACTCCATAGTCAATGAGGTTCTTAAGAGCATTTAGTTGCAGGTTAAATGCTTCGGGCTTAGCTCCTGTAAGTTTAGCGAATTCTTCAGGAGTACATCCTTTTAGTGACACTCTAACATGTATGTTTTTAAACTTAGAAAGCTCCTTAGCATAGTCTCTTTGTGCGCCCAAAAGTATACCATTGGTTTCTAAAATAAATAAGTAGTTTGTTCCTTCGAGGAGTTCAAGTAGTTGAAGTAAGTGTTTTCTCCCAATAGTGGGTTCTCCGCCACTAACTCTTAGCTGCCTATAGCCTCTTTTAGAAGCAATACTTATGAGCCTCATGTAAACTTCCTTAGGTGTATAGAAACGCCCATATTTATTCATATTGTCTCTAGGTCTCCAGCTCCAGCAGAATCTACACCTCAAATTACATCCAACACTATCAGCTGTAGCTATGCCTCCGTACCAACGGCCTCCGCGAAACCTATAGTATTTCCTAAGCTCTACTTCTCCCTCGCTACGAACAACTATTTTCCTTACAGCTTCAGTAAGCTTTAATGGGTCATAGTACACTATTTAGCAGCACCCATATATTGGATGTCTATTCTTCTTTCTAAATAGAACTATTGAGGATAAGGTTAGAAATGGGTTTCGAAACTATAGCTGAAGCATCTGGAATCTACCTAAGAATACCGGAAGGTACCCTATACAGTTTTTACGATTCTCCTTACATTGGACATAGAAACACTACAGCTATTGATGTTTACTTTGAAAATAATGAAGCACTTTTACCTGTCGATGAAGCTAAGGTTAAAGAGGTGAGGTGGTTTAATGCGCCTAAATATAGAGCCGATGGTTGGGATAAAGAACCATTAACGCTTTTTGAACTAGGTGAAAATAAGGTTCTTAAAGTATTACATGTTAACCCTAAAGTTAATGTAGGTGAAAAACTATACTTAGGAGACTTTTTCGGTGAATGTATTGTTTCAGGGTACTTATGTCCTTGGAGCGATAGCCATGCGCATTTCGAAATAAGACCTTCAGAAGACCCATATAGGGCTAGAGGTGCTTACACTTTAAACATAGCTCCTACGGTAGAGAAAATAGAAGAAACATTA
>QMRV01000425.1 GCA_003649445.1 Thermoprotei archaeon
ATAGTCTCGTATTTTACGAGAGCAATCTCTCTACTCGCATGTTTAAGTATGAAAAGTTTCCCATGATCTTTAACTACTCTTCTACAAGCAAGAAGTATTTGCTTATCCGTTTCTTCATCATAGAACCCTATTAATGTAGTCCAGTAGAATATTACAGCATCAAACTCTCCAGGCTTAAACATTTCATCTATCTTCCTAGCATCACCAACAATAAACCTTGCTTTTGCCTTCATAAATTTTGCTTTTCTACAGGAGCAGAAACCTCTATTAGGGTAGTTTAGGGTCTTTTGTTTTCGGAGAGAGTCTGATGTCTAATAAGGAGTCAGAGAAGCTACTAAAACCTAGAGAGTTCTGTGATATTATTGGAATTAGCTACCAGACATTCAAGAAATGGGTACGTAAAGGTAAGGTACATGTTGTAAGACTGCCAAGTAGAAGACTACGTGTTCCCTATAGTGAAGTTGAACGAATACTTGGTATAAAGCCCGAAACCAGAGAGGTTCGTGCTGTTATCTATGCTTGTGTCAGTTCTAGTGACCAGAAAAGTGACCTTGAGAGACAAATACAGTATTTGACTCAGTATTGCTCAGCTAAAGGCTATAGAGTTATAGACGTTCTTAGTGATGTTGCTGGTGGGCTTAAGACTAACCGTAGAGGCTTGCTGAAGCTCTTTAATTACGCTGTAGGCAGGAAGATTGATGTTGTCGTGGTAACGTATAAGGATAGGCTCACCAGGTTCGGGTTCGAGTACCTAGAGTACTTCTTTAGACAATTTGGTGTAGGAATGAAGATGGTCTACGGCGGGGAGCCTAAAGACATTTACCAGGAGCTGGTAGAAGACTTGATAGCGATCGTGACTAGCTTTGCGGGTAAGCTCTACGGTATGAGGAGTCACAAGAAAAAAGAAGCTCGTTGAGGGCTTCAAAAAACTCCTAGAGGAGGCTGAGAAGAATGACTAGGGTAACGAGGACGGTTATCGTGCCTAGCGTAGTATTGACTAGGAGAAAGTACGAGGTTCTCAAAGAGCTTGAAGAGATGTACAGACAGATGATTGTTGAGCTTGTAGAACACGGGATCAAATACGGTATTAAATCGTTCACAGGTCTCAAGAAGCATATGTACCGAAAGTTGCGAGAGAAGTGTCCTCAGCTACCGTCGCACTATGTTCATACTGCTTGTCAGGATGCTGCTTCACGAATCAAGAGTTACCTAGAGTTGAAGAGACATGGTAAAGCATATACAAAAAAGCCTGTTGTAAGGAAGGTCTCTATCTGGCTCGATGACCATCTCTGGAAGCCTCTTGGTTATACAACAATTAAGGTAGCTACTCATAGAGGCCGGATTATGATTAAGCTTCAACCACATAAACTTTACTGGAAATACATTAACTCTGGTTGGAAGTTGAGGACGCAGCCAAAGCTAAAACTAGACCATAAGGAGAGGAAAGTCTATGTTTACTTCGTTTTTGAAAAAGAGGTAGAACTATACAAGTCTAAAGGATGGGTAAGTGTAGATGTTAACGAGAATAATGTAACTGTACTAGCAGATGATAAAGCTTACAAGTTAATTACCATGCTGAGAAGTGTTATAGTACGATATCACAAGCATAGAAGAAGACTTCAAGAGAAATTAACTATACAAGTCAATGGTAAAAAGTATCCCTTGTTTACACTTTGGCGGAGAAAAATGTCTAGACTTAGAGAGCGTAAGAGGAAGAGCGACTGGAGAAGAAAGATGGCGGTTACAATAGTGAAGATTGCAAAGAATCTTGGTTATGGTATTGTTATTGAAAAACTCCCTAAGCGAGTGAATGAGAAAATGATTAACAATATTACAGATTCAATACTTAGACATCGTATCTATCAAGTTGCTTTTAGAGGCATGGTAAAAACCATCAAAGAGATAGCTGAGAAGTATAGTGTTCCAGTTGTAGAAGTTAATCCCAAGTATACTTCTCAGACTTGTCCTTTATGTGGCTTTTACCCGATGACCCGCCATGCGGGGAGGCTTCTTTCTTGTCCAAGATGCGGTTTTACTCACGACCGAGATGTTATTGCATGTATGAATCTACTTAAACAGCTTATGGATGACCGCTCCGTGCCGTTGAGCGGGAAGCCGATGAACCCGCACCTAGAGGTAGCAGTGCTACCGATGGAGGTGTGGGTAGAGGCAAACCCGCTAGAGGTGGCTTTAAAAGAACCTAAGTTAACAGTGATGACCCTCTAGCGGGAAACGGAAATATCTAAACCAACTACTTCATAGCCTAGTTTCGCCAGGTTGATAGCTATTCTCCCATTACCGCATCCTACTTCTAAAATTTTAGAACCCTCATTTACGCCATGTACTTTAAGAACTCTGGCAACATGTTTCGCTTCTTCGCTTTTACCCCATAAGGCATTTAATATCTTAAGGAAGAGATGGGATTTTCTTATGAAGAATTCTTCAACCCAGGAAATGGCTATTTAACCCCATCTTTCTAATCTATATTTCATTATCAAATCTTCAAGCTCTAATGTTTTTCTTGC
>QMRV01000426.1 GCA_003649445.1 Thermoprotei archaeon
AAAGAACAGTATCAAGTATATGTAAAACAGTGGTGTTTTTATAAGTTGCTGAATGGGTAGAATAGGTATTCCTGAAACTAACATGGTTACATACTCTAAGAAGACAAAAACCATCCTTTTAATAAACTCGTAAAGCGTAAGACCACCGTGGAGGCCTGTCCATGAAGCTCTGAATACTGCTTTTATGGAACCTAAGGGGTTAATTATATTAAATAGAATCATGTTTAGATAGCCAATACAGAAACCCAATAAACAATACTTAGTGTTCTTAATAATTTTTATTAGAAGCGATTTCCCGTATATTATGGTCCAAGAAGTTAAAAACGCTATGTATGATGCTATAGTTGATGGATGTGCTTGAATAGCGAACCCGGATGTTAAGCCAAAAACGAACATGTTTCTCCTAACTTTCTGATCGTCTATTTGTGATTTGAGCAAGTACACTAGAGAAAGCGTTAGGAAGAAAGGTGCTAAACTAGCAGACCAAGCTACATGACTTGATATTAGAATGTGTGCTGAGGACAAAGCTAATACTATTGAAGCTAATAATGCCTTTAACGGATTTCTCATTATTTTCAAACCTAAAATGTAAAGTAATGGAATGGTTAAAGACGAGAACAGTGCAACAGTAAGTCTTGAGAAAGCTATGCTCGGTTTTATGAGGTACACTAACGCTATTATATAGTTGTACAATGCCCCTATGAACTCAGCATTATTAGTTAATGGAACAAACCCGTATCTTATGATAGCTAATGCCCTAATGTTTTCTGCAAGTTCATCAGTTCTAAACACAGGATATAGGAGAAGCAAAGGTAACCTCAAAAGCGTAGATGAAATGAAAAGTATTAAAACTACAACGCCTTTTCTGTTAAGAATTTTATGTGATGTACTCATTAAGCATCAGTACTATATTTTAGTTTTAGATGCTTTTATTTCTCCTTCTTCGCAATTTTATTTTCCACTTTATCATAAGCGATAATACTAGCCTTAATCAGTAAGCATAATGGACATGGATTACTTTTAAATTCTTCCTTTAGCTTACTCATCATTAACCTGTATTTGCTCTTACCCATAATCATCACTTGTACTGGTCTGAAGTTTAGGTATTTCAACATTTATTTGTTCCCATTTCACCCTAATACCTTTCCTTAATTTCTCCTGAAGTTCCTTCTTTAGAGTTGCCCTGGTAATTACTGTTTTCACTACGATGTTGAATTCTCTACTAATACTGCATATTAGGACATAGTTTTTCGTCCATACAATGATTTTATCTGCGAAGACTTTGAATTCCCCATCTCTAAAAACATTTTTAATTATATCAACAATTACCTCCTTTTTTGCCCCCTTAAACCCCCAATATCTTCTCTCCACAATTCTTTCAAGAGCATGCTTAGATAGGTAAACGGATATTCTCTTCTCCCTGGCAAGTTGTTTGAAGATTTCCCTACAGTCTACAAAATCACTACATTCCTCGGCCATAGGCTAAGCCTTCAGCTTTCACGGTTTTAACCTTTCCCTAAACCTTGGGAATGGTATTGCGTCTCTAATATGGTCTAGGCCTGCAACCCACATAACTGTTCTTTCTACACCTAGACCAAAGCCTGAATGTGGTACAGAACCATACTTTCTCAAGTCTAAGTACCACTTGTATTCTTCAGGGTTTAGTCCGAACTCAAGTATTCTCTTAACTAATGTCTTATAGTCGTCTTCTCTTACACTACCGCCAACTATTTCACCATATCCTTCTGGGGCAAGTAAGTCAAATCCTAGAACGTATTTCGGGTCTTCGGGGTCTAGTTTCATGTAGAATGCTTTTATTTGCCTTGGGAAGTGGGTTATGAAGAATGGTCTATCAAATTCCTGCGTTAACACTCTTTCTTCATCAGCCCCTAAATCTTCACCCCACTTAATATCTACTCCCTTCTTCTGCAGTATTTCTATTGCTTCATCGTATCTTATTCTTGGATATGGCGGTTTCATATTTTCTAAAACTTCTGCTTTTCTTTTTAGAAACTCCAATTCCTCTAGTCTTTCATCCAAAACTTTACGCACAATATAGTTTACAAGCTCTTCTGTAACCTTCATCATATCCTCCATATCGTACCATGCAGCTTCAGCTTCTAAGTGCCAGTATTCGGCAAGATGTCTTCTAGTTCTAGATTTTTCAGCTCTAAACGATGGCGTTAAGCTCCAAACCTTATCTAAAGTGTATATTAAAGCTTCTAAATAGAGTTGGGCACTTTGGCTAAGATAGGCTTTCTGACCAAAATAGTTTATTTCGAACTGTGTAGCCCCGCTTTCACAAGCAGAACCTGTAATTATCGGTGGAGTTACTTCCCACCACCCATTCCTATTAAAGTATTCTCTACCAGCCTGCAGTACGGTATGTTTAATTTTCATAATAGCCTGTATTTTCCTAGACCTTATCCATAAATGCCTGTTGTCCAGTAAATAATCTACTCCTTCACTACCTCTTATGGGAAACCAGTCCGATAGACCTACTATTTTAAGCTTAGATACATGAA
>QMRV01000427.1 GCA_003649445.1 Thermoprotei archaeon
ACGTTAAGAAAACAAGTTTAGAAGATGTTGCTCGAGAGTTTAAGATCGAAGGATGGTTTCTAACACACATAGCTCTATGGATGGTAAAGCAGATACTAACCCATGTAATTGTGCAAGACAGTAAGCACATATATTTCTACGCAACAGACATAGAAAAAACCATAATAATAGAAAGCTGCAATGGAGAAAAATACTACATAAGTCCTCAAAACCCTGAACAATTTGAAAGAACAATAAAAATATTTACAAAAATAATGTGAAGCACTTCTATCATCAATGGGGAAACGCATAGGCAAGGTATGTGTTGAAAAGGCTATGAGGGAGTAAGGTTATTAGCTGTACTTCCCTAAATGTAGTCATGTATTGACGTGGTTTCCATGACTGTTATCGTTGATATTGAAAAGAAAGGTGTTAGAGAAATAAGTGGTGGTTTTAAGGTTTCAGGTAAGAAAGTAAACCTGTGGGTTAGAATATACGATACCGAGTTTGGGAAGAAAGCTAGGATAACTGTATCGTTCTACGATGGAGCAAGATGGGTTAATACTCCTCCAATATGGCTTAACAAGAGCCTATGCGAAGAACTATCTATAAGATTAAGAAGAGTTTCTGAAAAATTAACTTAGAAAACAACTTTAATCTAAGCATCATGAGAGGATCAGTATTTTCAAAATGGTTTTATGTAGCACTAATCTATACTGCTAATCCATAATTTAGTTATATTCCCTTTATTTTCCACTGTTTTTAGCGAGAGTATGGTTAGAAGATATGCTGTTGTTTTCATTATTCTTGCTTTCCTTGCTATGCTTTTCTTACCAGTTACTAACTGCGATTCTACAGGGTGGTTCAAAACTCTGGGGTTAAGCGGCAACGATTTTGCAAGGTTTATTCTGTTAGACAATGGCAAGATATTTGTCTATGGTAGGTCCTACAGCGCTGGTTCTGGAGGCGGATATGAGGGATTTATTGCGCTTCTTGAACCTAACTCGTCGGTTATATGGCAGAAGCATATTCAATCAACGGACGGAGGAGAGGTGAGATTTTTAGCTGCTCTAAACACTTCTGATGGATACTATGTTGGAGGAGATATAAGTGTTGGCAACGATGTAACAGATGCTCTCCTAGTTAAGTTCGATAAGAGCGGTAGGCTTTTATGGGCAAAGAAAATGAGCATAAACACTTACAATGTAGAGTATGTGAAGGCTATTTTCGCTGATGAAAACTACATATATCTTCTCATTAACGGTAAGCCTTGGGGATATGAGGTATACTTTGTTAAACTTAATAAAACAGATTTAAGCTTAGAACAGATTGCACAGTACTATTCCGAAGCATGGAATCGTGATAGGGATGACGTTGTCCACAAAGCGTTTCTGAAGAACGGCGTAATATACGCTGTTGTCCGCGGAGAACCCTACGAGGGTGGTTCGTGTATTGTGTTTTTAGAAATATCTACTGAAACAGGGAAAATTCTCAAAAGCCGCAGTTACAGTTACAGTACAGGATATAGTATTGCGCTATTGAATGAAACAACTAGAGTTTTCGTAGGTGTTTCCAGCAACCATCCTATTGTAGGACTTCTCAACAGTGACTACCGTGTTATTTGGGTGAAATACTTTAATGTTACTAAGGGATGGGCTAGCGATGTCAGCGTTGATAGAGAGGGTAACATATATGTCATAGGTTCTGCTGATGTTTATGGTTCAGGTTTCTACGACACATTTATAGCTAAAGTTTCTTCAAAAGGGAATTTGATATGGTTTAAAACTGTAGGTGGAAGCAACAACGACTACGGCAGCCAAATAGTAGTTTTTAATACTAATGGATACGTTGCATCCGGGCATACTAGAACATTCACATATGCAGGAGATGAGGGAACATACAGTGACTTCTTCATACTAGCTGACATGGGCAACTACATTGGGAACCTAGAATGGATTAATAATGATTATGGTGAAAACGTAACGTTAAATACAATATACGATGTAACCCTAATAAATACTCATCTAAGCTGGGAGAGCTACTATCTAAGTTGGTATGTTCCAACGATAGAATTCGCTGACGTGAACTTAGAGGTAAGCGACTCTGCACTTGAAGAACATTTAGCAACACCGAATCAGGAAGAACCAGTTCCTATACCTATCCCGGAAACTCTCTATACAGCGTTAGTTATAGTAATAATTATTACAGCGACGATTGCACTTCGAAAAAGACCACGAATTTTTAAATAACATATACTTCGGAGAATTACTATAGCATGGAGAGTTTCCAGCAACATAAGGTATGACCATAGGGTAATGAAGTACAGGAGGATTTACCATGATCTTAAATATCTGGCTATAAAGTAGACAATCACACCAATCACGCTTACTAAGGCTACTACTGTTATAACATATAGTAAGTTCATGTTTGCAACGTGTTTAGGAGTGGTTGATGGTGTAATTGTAGTTGCCAGTATTTCAGCTTTAGCGAAAAATACTAAGGGATTTTGATTTACTAGACTAAATTTTTCTTTACTATATTTCGCA
>QMRV01000428.1 GCA_003649445.1 Thermoprotei archaeon
GCATGGTTTTAGCTGGTATGCTATTCTGTAGGAGCCTACGCGGGTTTTGCAAAGTTCTTTTAACCTTCCTTTAAGCTTTTCTTCACATATGGGGTTCTCGGACAACCTTCTTAGTCTCTCATATATTCTCTTAGCCAAATCTTTAGGGGTTTTCTGAGAAACTTTTCTGCGCTTCTACTTAGTTTAATTTCACAACTCAATTATTCTACCTCTTTATAATGCCGAGCTCAATAAGCTCCTCGTAAACCTCATCTTTCACTATAATGTCTAGAGTATCTATGTAAGCTTCACCTCATTAGCATACTCTTTACACCACTGCGCCATATTGTCTCTATTTTCCTCTTTGTAGTCCTTAGTAATGTCTAATACTGTAGCTGCAGTTGCTAACCATGTGAAAATGAGGTATCTAATGTAGCTTGCGAACTCCATAAGGGACTTGGGATCTCTGTTAATAATTCTCTCAATGAAACCGTTAATCATTGTCAATAAGTACCGATAGTCCATATACAAGGTTTTCAGCAAACTTGTATTTTGCTTTCTCTAATGAGCTTAGCCATGTTTACGCTAAGTTTTTCCTCTAAAGTAATGAATTCATTAAGGGCTGCTCTGTCCCGCGGAAAAGTATTGACTGGGTAAGCTCAACTAATGGGAAAGCTATTTTAGCCCACAACCTTTCAACAAGTAAGTGAAGTTCCTGTTCAAGCCTATCGGTGTTTAGAGCTTTTCTAATTTCATCCTTTAATACATCATCAAACGCTACATCAAGTTTTCTAGTAAGGTTCTCGCCGATAAGTTCTTTAAACCTCCTTGTAACACCGTATATGTCTTCAATACCGACATTCTCACCGATACTACTTGCTAGAGGAAGAGCAAGACCTCTAATCCGCTCACGAGCATAAGTAATAATTACGGACATAGTCTTTTCTCTAACTAATTTAAATATACATAAATATAAAACTATATAACGTTGATGTTAACCACACGGTGTTAGACAAGTTTAGGTAGGCAGCACTCTACATTCACATGAACAGTTTGTTTTATGTGTTTTATGTTGTTTGCTGTTTTTCTTGTTACTATTGTTATTTGGTTTAGTTTCACATGTTTGTTTCACTGTTTTCCACCGTTGGAAATAAGTTGTAATCAAAATTTATATGGTTAACAATGTAGCTTAGCGTAGTTATTTGTTCGGGAAGGTTATCTTCAGGTGTTAAATATGAAATTACCGAATCGAAAAACACTCATTTGGAGAACTTGAGCATAACTAGGAGAGTTGCTGAAAGAGCTACAGGTATTTCCAAAGTTAGGATTAGCAATGCTGATATTTCTATGGCGCTTATGATCTCTACAGTAAGCGTGTTTTGAGAAATAAGGGTTGTTATGGCTAAGATAAGTTGGTGTTTTAAGGTACTAAGCTGTTGTACGTGTATATGGTGATTCCGTATTCTTTTTTTATTTTTTCTTTAGCTTTATTTATTTCTGTATCCTCCGTTATTAGGTCTTCTCTTAGTGTTATTGCTGTTGCTACTATTACTCTGTCTACGTAATCTCTTATTACTTCTTTTAGTTCATGAGCGCATCTTATAATTTCTGGTTTGTAGTAGGGGATTATGGTGAAGTTTTTAAGTATAACGTTTACTGCTTTAACAACTCTACTTGGTGGAATGTTTAGTTTTGAGGCTTTTGCTTGAAGTTCGAAAATAGATATTAGGTTTAACTTTATTTCGTCAAACCTTATAGGTGCTTTCCCTTCGATAATAGCTTTTAGGAGGTCTGCTCCAATACCTATACCAGCTAATGGTAGAATGTATATGGTGTCTATTATCAACGTTCTTCGAGCCTCCTACTAACTTCTCTCCTAAACTTCTGAAACTCTTCAGCACTAATTGAAACAATTTTTTCAGAGTAAATGAGTTCAATAAGTTCATTTCTAGATGAAAAACTTTCCCTTAAAAGCTCATTTAAAACTTTCGAAATAGCTTTAACACTACCATACCTTCTAATACTTTCTTTAACAAGTTTCTCATAAACATCATCATCTAAAATTACAGTTGTACGCTTAGGCATATAAGCACCTAAGCATAAAATGTAGAATCTAAGGTATATAATACTTACCCCTCACCTTGAAAGAGAAATCTAAAGGTTATAGGTGCTAATTGCTTAGCGTTCTCCAATAACTCAACTTAAAACCTATTATAAAGAAGTTTTAACGTAAAAGTTCTTAAGTACTAGAGTACCTTTAGAGGTGGCTTACTTGTCTAGTAGGAGGAAGAAGAAGGTTGAGGTTCCTGTTTGGCTTGCTGAGAAGTTTCGTAGGTATGTAGCTGAAAAGTATGGGTTAAGGAGAGGTGCTATTTCGAGAGCTGTAGTAAATTTGATAATGAGAGAGCTTAATCTTGCTGAAGCTAAAGAACCTAATACTGTTGATTCTATAGTGGGTTTAGGTCTTCTCTCAGATTATCTTTGGGAAGGTGAGGATTTAGTAGAGGCTTTAAGGAGGAGGTCTCTCCATGTATCTGATTGACGC
>QMRV01000429.1 GCA_003649445.1 Thermoprotei archaeon
GTTGAAAAACTTTTCAACCCTAGAACACTTAATCTTCCTAACCCTAGCGTTAACAGGGTCTTTAAGAAAATCGGAAATAACATTTCTAACATCATCTAAAGACCTCAGCCTAAACCCTCTCCTGGAAACAATCTGTAAAAGAGTATTCCAAAGCCTAGGGGCACCACCTGGGCCAAGTTGGAAATCAACAATACCCGTAGCTAAACCTAAAACCACAACAACCCTAGAATCACCTATCCTACGGTAAATTTCCGAGAGAGCCTTAAACTCAGGCTCACGCATATCAAGATGTAAAAAACCCTCCCAACCGATATCCCCAACAGCTTCACCAACAACCCTAGCCCTATTCTCGTCAATTCTAAGAGAAAAGAACCTAAACAACCCCCTAAAAACCCTAAGTGAAAATAACATCGGAAAAATAATTAAGTATTATGCATAAAAATTCTCGGAGCAGGAATCTTATGCGGAAAATACTTATTGTAACACAGTGTTCCGCTAGGAAATCATCCATAGAACTGTTTAGGGAAAGTGTGGATTTTCTCTCAAAAATACCTGAAACAAGAGAAATACTGTTGAAAGGTAGGAGGAATTTTGAAAAACACGTTTACGGTGTAAAACCGGTAACAGCACTAAGCCTATACAACGGCTACCTATATAGAGCACTAAACAAACACCTAGTCTACCGGGAAATCCTAGCAGGAAAAATAGACTTCATAATAATCTCAGCAGCCTACGGAATAGTCCACGCACTAGAAAAAATAAAAGAATACGAACTACGAATGGACAGGGAAACAGCAAAATACTGGCTCAACACAGGGCTACCAAAAGTCCTAGAAGAATACATAGAAAAAACAAAACCAAAAGAAGTACACGGATTCTTCACAAAAACAGGAAACTACACAAAAATATACACAAACACAAACCTAACCAAACTAAAAAACATAGTAGAAAAATGCACCCTAACAACCCCCAGCCAATGCAAAGGAACAGCAAAAACCCTAACAATAATAGAAAAAACAATAAACAAACTAATAACCCAAGGAAAAATACCAACAAAAATAAACAACTGCACAAACAAAACAACAAACCTACGAGAAACCTAGTTCAAATTTAAAGCTTTAACGATGTATAAATAGAATAACCAAGAATTAAATAGAAGGAGACTTAAAGTTTATATTCTTATGAAGAACTTTCTCTGTAGGATGATCGCCAATTTTACCTACTACAGTTACTGTATAATTTCTTCATGTATCCTCTTAGCGCCGCTTCTATTTCAGATCTTTTAAGGCCTACACCTTCAGGGGGGAGATCAGGAATTTTTCAACAATGTCCTTTCCGTATGGAAAGGAGCATATTAGGAAACGGGCTATGTCTTCACCGTTTTCTGCTCTCACCAGGATTAGATTAATTAATTTTTCAACATCTTCCATGCTCAAGTAGCGGTAAGGGAATCCTTGAGCATAAGGTTGTTTTCCTTTAAATCGCTCTATGAAATCCCTTTTTCTTATCCATTTGCTCGGTTCAGAATATCTAATTTCAATTATTTTATCGAATATGAAAACTCCTCGTACTCCCCTCTTTTTACTACAGAATTTTACGAGTTCTTCTCTTGTATCGTGAGCAATTATGCCTTCTCGTTCATAGAGGGCTAATAACTTATCAGCTACATCCTCAGGAGGTGCTTTCCACCCCTCTACTTCAAAGGAGTAAATGTATCTTGCTATAGCTCTTAGTCGATGATTTTTTCCAGCCTGAAAAATGAACACAGGAGATCTAGGAGGCAAAAACTCTGGAGGTCCCTCATATAGTTCAAATGGCTGCTTTACATTTCTTCCCTCATACTTCAGAAATGCGTTAAGATATTTCTCATAGCAAAACGTAGTAAGACCGGCTATCTTTCGAGGTTTAAAAATCTTCCTCAAGACCCCCACTATTTATAAATCTGTATACTTTAGCTCTAAAGCTCTTAGCTTGTAATATTGCTTTACCGCAATCACTAACTATGCTCCTATGAACTTTTAAGTAACAGATACCTTTCAGAACAGGCACTAACTTAAATAACATATTAACATGCAGTATTATTCGTACCACTATACTTAAGATAGTAAGTTCACAGTTACGATAAACAATAAAGGTTAATGTAATCAAAGAATTACGTGAAGACTTTTCTCAAGGTGTTTTAGTTATTTAGGATAAAGAGGAAAACCAGAATACATAACCCAAAAACCCACACATATCCAAGAATAGTCGAAAGAACCGAAACCAAACATAGAAGAGGACAAATAATAGGAAAGTAGAGCTCAAAGAAAAGAACAATAACCTTTACCTTACCAGAGTAATGTAAATTAAAGAAAACACTTAAAGAAGACTGAATAAGATCTAAGTAGCGATGAAACATGGCGGCTATAGTTAATGCTATAGTTGAAGACATAGCCGCTGTTTTCATTATAGCTTTAGCAATAGTTACCATTGCGGCTATTACATAGGGTTCCCTACAAGTTATCGAAAAC
>QMRV01000430.1 GCA_003649445.1 Thermoprotei archaeon
GAGACCTACTGGTGTTAGGTATGGGGTTAGGTTGGGGCATTTGCATGGGTTGATTGTTGGTAGTAGTGGTTCTGGTAAGTCTACTTCTGCTGGCAGGTTTGCTGTTGAAACCGCCAGGTTGGGTGTTAGGACTGTTGTTTTTGACTGGTCTGGGGAGTATTTGGATATGTTTAGCGGGTATGGGTTTAGACGTTTAATTCCCGGTTCTAATTTTGCTTTTCCCCTCTCATTGTTTTCTCCTGTTAGGCTTGTTGAGGTTTTAAGCTACTATGTTGAGTCTTTGTGGGGTTCTAGTGTTTCCCCTATGCAGTATGTTTTCCTTAAGAAAGCTGTTTACAATTGTAGAGGTGATGTTTCCCGGATTTACGGTTATTTGGAGGAGAGGTGTAGGGTTGGTAGGAGGGATGAGAGGCAAGCTGCTCAGGCTTTGCTTAACCGTTTAGAGCCTGTTCGAGGTGTTTTCGCTGAGGTTTGTAAGGGTGGGGGTGGTGGGTTTAGGTTTAGTGATTTGGGTAGGTTGAATGTTGTTTCTTTGGAGGGTTTTGGAAGTGTTGGTGAGAAGGTTTTAGCTGGTCATCTTGTTTTGCATGGTATTTTGCAGGGTGTTCCTAGGAGGGTTTATGAGAGACCGTTGGTTCATGTTGTTTTGGATGAGGGTCACAGGTTTTTCAGTAGGTCTGGTAATGTTCCTTCGCTTGTTGAGGAGGCTTATTTGGAGTATAGGAAGTTTGATGTTATGGTTACTGTTGCTACTTCAACTGTGGATTTGCCTTCACCTATTGTTTCTAATTCTTCGCTAATTATTGCTCATAGAGTTAATACTGTTTCAGCAGCTAGGGCTATAGCTGAAATTGTTGCTCCAGCACCACCCCTAGTTAACAACTATGCTAAGTACTTGAAAACTTTGAAAACAGGCTACGCTATAGTTTCCTCAGCGGAAAAACCGCAGCCAACGCTTGTCAAAATAAATAAACCTTGAGCGCACTTAATATGGGAACTTCAACATATAATGTTCGGGAGGGCGAACTAAAGGTATCTTTATTATTTCTATTTTTCTTATTCTAAATTTGAAATCAAATGCTTTGTTTAAGGTGTTTAAAGTGAGAGGGGTCAGGTTTTTAAGGGTGGTACTAGTTTTCTTTGTGGCTTTGATGCTGTTGGTTATGGTTTTCTCCTTGACTGTTCAGGCTCAGCTTAGGTCCACGACAACGTTAACGTTGTCTCCTTCAACATTTGAAATAGAAGCTGGGAAATCAATAACGTTAACGGCGACATTAACTTCCGAGGGAGAGCCGTTAGCTGATAAGTTAATAAAGTTTTCAGCTTCAGCTGGTAGCGTGGATCCTTCCAGTGGGAAGACTGATTCAAAAGGCCAGATTAAGGTTGTTTATACAGCTCCAAAAGTTAGTTACAATACTTCAGTAGTTATTGAGGCAGTGTTTCCTGGGGATTTAAAATATAAGGAGAGTAGTGCTTCTGCTTACGGGAAAATTATCGTTAAGACCCCTATAACACTGCCTAAGGTGAGTGTTGAAGGTGCAGTTTTCATACCTACAAAAGAAATGGAAGAAGAAATAGAGTCATATAGGCAGACAATACCTGAGGAGCTGCCATCGAATGTTTTCATACTTTTAGCTAAAGATGGTATCTACCTTGTTTTTTGTAAGGAGAAACCTGTAAAAAGTTTAGGATATGTTGAAGGGAAAACGTTACGAAGAAGTTTTGAGTGGAAGGATATAACATTTAAAGTTATAGTAGCTGATAAGGTTAGTTTTAAGGTCGAAGGAGAGCCCGCTACTATCAAAGCTATTCGTTCAGATCCGAGTGCTTACAATATTAAACTTGTAAAGCTTAGAACTAATCTTAGAGAAGCATCTGTGCTAATTTACTCTGGAAATGAGCCTTACATTTACTTAACAAGCGGTGTTGTAACTGACGAACCTACTACTTTGCCTGAATTTTTATCTAAGCTACCATCGGCAATGAGGAAAATAGCTGAAAAGCCACTATTAGAGACAGCAAAATCTCTGCTGGGGGAAATAGAGGAAAAAACGCTTCCAACGTTTACATACGATGATGTGGAGTTCTGGAAAGATTCATGGGCTGAAGTCAACTGCGTAGTCTTAGTTTCTAAAGGGTATGTGAAAGAATTTCTAAGTAAAATAGGAAGTGTAAAGGATCTTGTACCTATAGGGGAGAATATACTTCTTTACAAAGTTAAGTTGGATTTAAACCCAATACTTGTAAGTGATGTTAGAGAGATAAATGTTAATCCAAGCAAGTATCTTGGGAGAACTGTTCAGCTTACTGTAAACGTTTACGATTTAAGGATTAGTGTTAGAAAGCTTATTGAAGAAACAACTGAAAAGAAGTACCCAGCAGATGTCATACTTCACATAGCTGTAGCTTGGTCTAAAAGTATACCGACAAGTAAAAACGATATACTTTTAATGATAGGAGCTTCATCACATGTTCAGGAAGACCTTGCAAAAGTTGTTGAC